>DYPS01000085.1 GCA_020719775.1 Desulfosporosinus sp.
TATCTAAAAAACTTTAATTTTTGATATCTGTACCAATTCAAATTTTTCATTAAATTTTGAATTTTGAAAAAATTATTGTTAGCTATTTACCTATCGTTTACTTATATGGTTTATTTTTACTTTATAATACATAAACCATAAAATCCAATTATTCTCTCAAAAAATTATACTGTATTAGTTCGAAGAAGAGAGTATAAAATTGTTTTTTAATAAATTGAACATAAAAGGAAAATTAATATGAAGAAAATATTTTTTGCAATTATTGCTATCTTGGCTTTAATTGGTAGTTTTTATAAATTTATTTATATTCCCAAAACTACCTATAAAACAAATTTAATTATAAAGGGAGATTTCCAACAGGATCTATTTGCAACAGGTATTGTTGATAGTGAAGTTGTTTATCAAATAAGTTCAAATGTGACAGGAAAAGTATTAGATTTACCTGTAAAAGAGGGGCAAATTGTCAAAAAAGGTCAAGTTTTGGCGGTTATTGATGGAATTGACTTAAAAGAGAAAATAACAGAAGATGAATATAGTATTGCTAAAGCGATTTCAAATCAAGCCGTTACTCTTAATAAAATTGAAGAAGCCAAAGCAAAATATAATCTCGCTGATTGGCAATTAAAAAGATATAAAAAACTTTATCAAAATGGTGTAGTACCAGAGCTTGAATATGAAAATATTAAACTTGCAGAAGTGGTTGCTAAAGCATCTTTAAAAGCTTTGGAAAATGATAAGATCTCATACGACAATGAATTAAAAAGACTAGAAGCTACACTTAAGGGGACAAAAGAAAAGTTTCAAAATCTTATTTTAAAAGCTCCAAATGATGGTGTTTTAGTTCAAAAAGATATAGAATTTGGAGATACTGCTGTAACTGGAAAAATATTATTTAAAATCGTACATCCAAAAGATGTTTGGATAAAAACATTTATTGATGAAGCTGTTAGTGGTGATATAAAAATAAAACAAATTGCCGAAATAAAACTTCGTTCAAAAGAAAATACAACTTTAGAAGGATTTGTAAAACAGATCTCTTTTGTAAGTGATCCTGTGACAAATGAAAGAGAAATTGGAATTGGATTTAAGAATATTCCAAAACAATTTTTTCTTAATGAGCAAGCAGAAGTGAGAATCGTGACAAATGTATTTCGTAATGTCCTTTTATGTGAAAGAAAAAATATTATTAAATACGAAAATCAAAATGGTCTTTGGATTTATCAAAATGGTGTAGCATCATTTGTCCCTATTAAGATTATTGGACAGTCTGCTAATTCAGATTTTGTTATGATTGAAGGAGATCTAAAAGTAAACGATCAAGTGATAATTCCAGATGAAAATAAAAAAGCACTTTACAACGGAGCTATTGTAAGATTATGATAAATCTAGCTACGAAAGATATTTTACATTCTTTAGGTAAGTTTATAGTGACTTCTATTGGGGTTGGTATGCTTTTGGGAATTGTACTTGTGATGCTTGGTGTTTATAGGGGAATGATCGTAGATGCAAAATCTTTAATCAATAATGTCAATGCAGATTTATGGATAGTACAAGAGGGGACCATTGGTCCATTCGCCGAAAGTTCGAAACTTTTTGAAGATGTAAAATATCAAATAAGAGGTATATCTGGAATCAAAGAGGCTACTGGAATGACTTTTCAAACTTTACAGATAGAAACAAATGGAAAGCTAGAGAGGGTTACGGCAGTTGGTTATGAGATAGGGAAACTTGGTCGCCCTCAAAATATAATACAAGGGAGAGAGATACTTAAGCCACACTATGAAATGATAGTAGATAAAAAATTAGGGATAAAGCTTGGTACGGATATTTTATTTGGACGACATTTTTATAAAGTTGTAGGTATTACAAAAGGAGCTGTTTCTAATAGTGGTGAACCTTTAGTATTTTTGAGTTTAAATGATGCTCAAGAATTGCAATTTTTATTTTCAAATAATACTATTAGAAGCGACAGGATAAGAGGAGTTGGAACTTCAAATACGCCAACCGTCAACGCTATAGTAGCAACTGTTTCATCAAATTATGATATCGATACGATTTCAAAAGATATCAAAATATGGAAGCATAAAAATAGCTTTACAAATGATGAACAAACAATAATTTTAACAAAAAATGTAATCGAAAAATCATCGAAACAAATAGGGATGTTTACGATTATTTTAATACTAGTTTCGTCCGTAATCATCTCGCTAATTATCTATACAATGACAATAGGAAAAATAAAAGAGATAGCAATACTAAAATTAATAGGCATGCCAAATTTTGAAATTGTTAAAATGATAGTACAACAATCACTTATTTTGGGATTTTTAGCATTTATTGCTGGAAATATTTTTGCAAATTTTATAAGTGGAAAATTTCCAAAAAATGTTGTTCTTCTATGGGGTGATTCTTTTTTATTACTTTTGATAGTTATTATAGTGAGTGTTATTGGCTCACTTTTTGGAATATATAAAGCAGTTCATGCCAATCCAGCTGAAGCAATAGGGGAATAATATGGAGATACCAGCTATAAAGGTTGAAAATATTTTTAAAGAATTTAAAACAAAAGAAAATATTTTACAAGTTATTAAAGGGATAAGCTTTGAGCTTCAAAAAGGGGAGATTTCAATGCTTGTAGGTCCTAGTGGAAGTGGAAAAACTACACTTCTTACGATGCTTGGATGTATACTAGAACCAACAAGTGGCAAAATATCATTAAGTGGAGAAATAATTTATGAAAATAAATGGATTTTAAAAGATACTAGTAAATTAAGAAGAAAAAAATTAGGATTTATTTTTCAAATGCACAATCTTATCCCATTTTTAAATGTTGAAGATAATATCACTCTTTTGCCACAACTCAATGGGGTACCTAAGGTTGAATATATAAAAAAAGCAAATGAATTATTAGGATATTTGGGTATAGAAGATAAAAATAAATGTATGATTGGAAGTCTTTCTGGTGGACAAAGTCAAAGGGTTGCAATAGCAAGGTCTTTAGCAAATAATCCACAAATTATTTTAGCAGATGAACCTACAGCTGCACTTGATAAAGAAAGAGCTATCTCAGTTATGACGCTTCTTCGTCAAATTGCAAAAGAACAAAAAGTTGCAATGATAGTTGTAACTCATGATGATAGACTTTTGCCTTTTTTTGATAGTGTTCTTACGATAGAAGATGGATATCTTTCGAAAAAAATACTTGCAAATGAAAATTAAATATTTGTAACATTAAAAGATTTTTAGTACGTTGGTACAATTATCTCACAACCATATTTGGTGAACTATTTGTTGCATGATAGATAATAAGATTGTATTTTTTTGCGTAATATCTTAGTAATAATTTTTGTAAAGTTGGTTCTGTTGAAGGTGTAAACCAAGCATTATTTGAACTTGCAATCACAAAATGAGTATCAAGATTTTGATAAATTTCATCTGTAGTCGCTTCAAAACAGATAGCATTTCTAAACTTAACATTTTTTATTGTAAATGTTGTAGGCTCTGAAGCTTTTGAATAATCACTTGCACCATTAAAAAAAGTATCATTAATAAAATTTGCTATAAACTTCGGGAAAGGTATTGCTTCTCCAAATGGAACTAAAACTACTTTATTGGCTACTTGATAAGTTCCATTTTCAAAAAAATAGGTGGAATTAAGAATTTGATTTTTGTTTTGTGAAATTGTGCCCGTTACAATCGAAATATTTTTTGATTTTTCTTTTAAAATTTCTAAAATTTCCTTTTCATTATTAAGGACAAAAGGGAAAGCAGTTTCTGGGAGTATCACCACATCATCCCCTTTGGCTATTGCATTATCTATATTTTTTAGATTTATTTCAATCATCTCATTGACAAATCGTGTATCCCATTTTCTATCTTGAGGGATGTTATAAGATGGGATATTGATTTTCAAATTTGGCTCTGTTGTATTACTTTCATAGGTATTGAAATAGGTATTTATAAGTGGTAGGTCTAGTTTGAACCAATTAAATCCAAATGGTTCAAAAAAAGTAAGTAAATAGAGCATAACTATCCGAACCAACGCTTTATCAATAATAGCCGTAAACCAAAAAAATACCCCATGAGCAACACCAAAAAAGAGGACAACAAATGGAATAAGATAGGCTAAATCGTAGTAAATCAAACTATACCCAATCCACCAAAACCATAAAAGTCCTGTAAAAAATCCAGCAAAAAAGAGTGATTTTTTATCAATTGTAACAAGAAGATAGTATGCAATTAAAATAAAAATCGTATTGATAAATCTACTTTCAAGACCAAAGTATTCAAGATAAATAAATGATGACAATAAAAAAGCTACCATAAAGCCTTTTGTAATTTTATAACTTGTATAATCCTCGAATTTAAATTTAGAAAAAAAAGGAATCATCATGGAACAATCTGGAAATTTATTAGGGTCATTATTGCCTCTTGTCGTATTATTTGGTATATTTTATTTTTTAATCATTCGTCCTCAACAAAAGCAACAAAAAGAGCACAATGCAATGCTCGAGTCTTTGGCTAAAGGGGATAAAATTGTAACAAGTGGTGGCTTAATAGTAGAAATTTCTAAAGTAGAAGAGGGATTTTTTAAGGTAAAACATAGTGACGGAAATGAATCAAGACTAGTAAAAACATTTGTTACTAGTAAATGGGAAGACTAAACCTTGAATATTTTAAATTACAGATTAGTTATATTTGCTTTAGTAGCTATATTTGGAATAGTTTTCTCTATTCCCTCTTTTATCCAAAGTAGCGAAGGAAAAAAAATAACTTTAGGGCTTGACCTTCAAGGTGGTATCTATATGCTACTTGGTGTTGAAACTGAAAAAGCAGTGGAGACAAAAATAAAATCAATTGCAGCAGCTGTGCAATATTATGCTGATCAAAATGATATTTTAATAGATGGTTTGACTATCAATCCTGATAATCTGAGTTTTATTGTTTTAGATGAAGCGGAGATAAAAAATATCGATACAATGTTAGCAACTATACAAGGGTTGGAGATAACAAAAAAAGATACTTTAGAATATAAAATATCTTTAACACCATTGGAAAGAGATATTACAAAAGATTTAGCGGTTGCTCAAGCAGTCGAAACGATACGAAATCGACTTGACCAGTTTGGTTTGGCAGAACCAAGTGTTACAAGACAAGGGACAACAGATATTGTAGTTGAATTACCAGGGATAAAAACAGAAGCAGAAGAGCAAAGAGCAAGAGAGCTTATCGCAAAACCTGCTAATCTTGAGCTTATGTCAGTTGATGAAACACTAGCTGACCAAGCAATGACAATGACTGAGGAAGAAGCAAAAGCAACTGGACATTTACTTTTAAGTGATGTTGCAAATCCAAACCAAAAGTATATTGTAAAACAAATTCCTATTTTAACAGGTGCTGAACTTGTTGATGCAAGAGTCGCTTTTGATAGTCAAGGTGGTTCTCCAATTATCAATTTTGAACTGAGTGCATTTGGTGGAAAAGTTTTTGGTGACTATACAGCTAAAAATATTGGAACGAGACTAGCTGTTGTCCTTGATGGAAAAGTATTTTCTGCTCCAGTGATACGAGAGAGAATTGGCGGTGGAAGTGGACAAATTAGTGGTGGATTTAGTGTTGAGGAAGCTGGAAGTGTAGCGATTGCTCTACGAAGTGGAGCTTTACCTGCACCTGTAATAGTTTTAGAAAAAAGAAGTGTAGGACCTAGTTTAGGTGCTGAAAGTATACAAGCTTCTTTAATCGCACTAATATCAGGATTTGTCGCAGTTGTTTTCTTTATGATGGTTTATTATAGAAGAGCAGGGGTTATATCAAATGTGGCACTTATTGTCAATATTTTTATTATTATCGCTGTAATGGCTATGTTTGGAGCAACTTTAACCCTTCCTGGTATGGCTGGAATAGTCCTTACTGTTGGGATGGCAGTTGATGCAAATGTTATTATCAATGAAAGAATTCGTGATCTTTTGGCTCAAGGGATGAGTATTCCAAAAGCTATTGAAAATGGGTATAAAAATGCTATGAGTGCAATTTTGGATTCAAATATCACGACCCTTTTAGTGGCTGTAATATTATATGCTTATGGAACAGGCCCTATTAAAGGGTTTGCTGTAACGATTAGTATTGGTATTTTAGCTTCTATGATAACTGCAATTTTAGGAACACATGGCATTTATAATTCATTGATGAAAACAATAGCACAACAAAATGATAAAAAGAAATGGTTTGGAGTAAATTAATGGAAGTATTCAATAGTAATAAAGTTTATCCGTTTATGCAAAAACGGTTTCCATTTATGGCATTGTCCGCTTTTTTATTTGTAGCATCGTTGGTATTGATTTTTACAAAAGGTTTAAATTTTGGTATTGATTTTACAGGTGGAACACTTATTCAAGTACAGTATGAGCAAAAAGCACCTATTGAAGAGATACGAAATACGATTGTAAAAGTAGCTGTTTTTGAAAAAGCAACAGTTACAAAATTTGGAAGTGAAAATGAAGTGGTTGTAAGAATTCCAACATCCTCAACTTCTATACAAAAAGATATTGGTGATGAATTAAGAGAAACTCTTAAAACAACTGGAAAGTTTGAAATCAGAAGAGTTGATATGGTTGGACCAAAAGTGGGTGACGCTCTTCAAGAAAAAGGGCTTATGGCACTTAGTTTAGCTCTTTTAGTGATACTGATTTATGTATCATTTCGATTTGAGTGGAGATTTGCCATTGCTTCTGTATTAGCACTTGTACATGATGTTACGATTACAATTGGTTTTATTGTCCTTTTTGATGTAGATGTCAATCTTGATATTTTAGCAGCACTTCTCACACTCCTTGGATATTCTATCAATGATACAATTATCGTTTTTGATAGAATTAGGGAAGGACTTACAAATTCAAAAGAAGATGAATTAGGAAAAATTATTGATGAATCGGTTTCAAATACTTTAAGTAGAACGACTTTGACTTCATTAACTACTTTCTTTGTTGTTTTAACACTCTTCTTGTTTGGTGGAGAAATTATTTATGGATTTAGTTTTGCATTATTAGTTGGGATTATTGTAGGAACTTATTCTTCTATCTTTATAGCATCTCCACTTTTGATGCAGTTTGGATTTAATATATCTGATTATAGAAACAAAGAAGCACAAAAAGAGAAAGATAGAAAAGAAAAAGAGAGAATGAGAGCTCAATTTGAGCAAGGAACCGTTTAAGTATTTTAAATAGTTGAGAGTTTATAAATAAGTAAGGATAAGATTGCAATGAGTAGCTATGAAGCAAAAAATATAGAAACAAAATGGCAAACATTTTGGAATACTAATAAGACAAATGAACCACAAGATGAATCTTGTGGACTTCCTAAAAAATATATTTTAAGTATGTTTCCATATCCAAGTGGACGAATCCATATGGGGCATGTGAGAAATTATTGTTTAGGGGATGCATTTGCAAGACATTTTAGAAAAAATGGATTTAATGTCCTCCATCCAATTGGTTGGGATAGTTTTGGAATGCCAGCTGAAAATGCAGCAATCAAACATAAGCTCCATCCAAAAAAGTGGACTTATGAAAATATCGACTATATGCGAGATGAACTTAACCATTTAGGACTTAGTTTTTCTAAAACAAGAGAATTTGCAACGAGTGATGAACTCTATACAAAATGGGAACAAGAGTTTATTATCAAAATGTATGAATCTGGACTTATGTATAGAAAATCAACGATGGTTAATTGGTGTGAAGATTGTCATACAGTTTTAGCAAATGAGCAAGTGGAAGAGGGTTGTTGTTGGAGATGTGATAATGAAGTTATCCAGAAAGAGATGCAAGGATACTATGTTGGTATCACGAAGTATGCTGATAAACTTTTAAATGACCTTGATTCATTAGAGGGAAAATGGCCATCGCAAGTTCTTACAATGCAAAGAAATTGGATAGGGAAAAGCACTGGACTAGAGTTTGAATTTGAATTAAGTTCTTCTTCAAAAGAGAAACTTGGTGGAAATTTTGAAAAGTATAAAGTATTTACGACAAGACCAGATACTATTTATGGAGTGACATACTCTGCACTTGCCCCTGAGCATGAAATCGTAAAATACTTAATTAAAAATAGATTATTAAGTGATGAAAAAATCGCTACTATTGAAGCGATGCAAAAATTAACACAGAGGGATAGAGATACACAAGAGAAAGCTGGACTTGACCTTGAAATCACTGTAATACACCCCTTAACAAAAGAGGAAGTTCCTATTTGGGTCGCTAATTTTGTCCTTGCAAGTTATGGAAGTGGGGCAGTTATGGCTGTTCCTGCTCATGATGCAAGGGATTTTGAATTTGCAAAAAAATATGACCTTGATATCAAAATAGTTATCGATACAAAAGAGGGGATTATCAATCTTGAAGAGGCTTTTGTAGAAGAGGGTATTTTAGTTGATAGTGGAACTTTTACCGATATGGCAAATACAAAAGCAAAAGAGGAGATTATCAAATTTTTTGAAGCAAATGCTATCGGAAATCAAAAAATAAACTTCAAATTAAGAGATTGGGGTGTGAGCAGACAAAGATATTGGGGTGCTCCAATCCCATTTATCCATTGTGAAGCTTGTGGTTTAGTTCCTGAAAAACTAGAAAATCTTCCCGTTGCACTTCCAAATGATGTAGAGATAACAGGTGAGGGAAATCCACTTGACAATCATCCTACTTGGAAACATTGCAAATGTCCAAAATGTGGAAAAGATGCTCTAAGGGAAACAGACACACTTGATACATTTGTACAGTCATCTTGGTACCATTTGCGATATGCAACAAATCCTAAAAAATGGGAAACTTGTGGAATAGATAAAGAAAATAGTAACTATTGGATGGATGTAGATCAATATATTGGTGGGATTGAACATGCAATTTTACATCTTTTATATGCTAGATTTTTTACAAAAGCGTTAAACGAGCTTGGATATACAAATAGCAGTGAGCCATTTGCAAATCTTTTAACACAAGGGATGGTTTTAAAAGATGGAGCAAAAATGTCAAAATCAAAAGGAAATGTTGTAGATCCTGACCTAATTTTGAGTAAATATGGAGCTGATACTGCAAGATTATTTATCCTTTTTGCAGCTCCTCCTACAAAAGAGCTCGAATGGAATGATAGTGCAGTTGAGGGTGCTTTTAAATTTATTAGAAGATTTTTTGAAAGAAGTGGTGAGCTTGATGGAACAGCATTTGATCTAAATAATATTAATCATAGTAGTTTAAATAGTGATGAAAAAATCGCAAGAAAAAAAGTATATGAAGCACTCCAGAAAGCTCATGAAGTTATGAATAAAACTTTTGCATTTAATACACTTATCGCATCATCTATGGAAGCATTGAATGCTTTAAATGTTCAATCAAATAAAGATGTTTCACTCGAAGGGTATTATATTTTAACAAATATTTTAGAACCTATTATCCCCCATGCTTGTTGGGAAATTAGCGATAGACTTTTTAAAAGAGTGAATTTTACAGAAACTATTGAGATAAAAAATGAAGTTTTTGAACTTGATAGCGTTACTTTGGCAGTCACTATTAATGGTAAAAAAAGAGGCGATATTGAGATGAAACCAAATTTGAGTAATACTGAAGTTTTAGAACTTGTCAAAAATAGTGAATTAGCAAAAAAATGGATTGATGGGAAAGAGATAATTAAAGAGATTGTCGTTCCAAATAAACTTGTTAATATAGTTATAAAAGGGTAGTTTTGAAACATAAAATTTTTACATCGTTTTTTTTACTTTTTATTCTTTTTATTTGCGGATGTGGATACAAACCTACATCTATAATCACAAAAAAAACTATGGGTGAAAAGATATATGTTGATGTGAAAATTGATATTCAAAATCTTAATAATAGTATATTAATTAAAGATGCTTTAATTGAAATGCTAGGTAGTAAACTTGATGCCGAAATTGTTCATGAAAAGTCATTAGCAAATGCCACTATTTATGGTGAATTAAAAAGTGTAAGTGAAACTGCTCTTGAATCAGATGTTGCTGGATATTCAAAAATTTATAGAGAAACGGTAACTATTTCTATCTCTTATGTTGGAGTGGATGGAAAGGGGAGAAATTTTACTGTTTCAAACTATTATGATTTTATTGTATCAGATGATTCTGTTGTAACAAATTCAAAAAAAGAGGAAGCTATCAAATTAGCTATCAATAAAGCTTTATCAGATGTATTTTCAAGAATAGCGATAAATTCACTCTGAAATAGACTCTAATGCAAACAAATGTAAATGATAATTTTTTAGATTTTCTTAATCAAAAAACACTTTTTTATACAAAAATAGAATACGACACTATAAAAAAGTCTTGGGAAATTCTCTCAAAGCACATTAAACTTCCTTATGTTATCCATATTGTTGGGACAAATGGCAAAGGGACTACTGGAAGATTTATAGCAACTTTCCTGAAACAACAAAATAAACAAGTTCTCCATTATACATCACCACATATTGTAAAATTTAACGAAAGAATATGGTTCAATGGTTCCAATGCTACTGATGAGCAACTAGAAAATGCTCACCAACAAATCATAAAAATCCTACCAGAAAATCTTCTTAGCAAATTAACTTACTTTGAATATACAACACTTTTAGCACTTTATTTAAGTTCTGATTTTGATTTTATAGTTCTTGAAGCTGGACTTGGTGGGGAGTTTGATGCTACAAATGTGGTAGTTAATAATCTTA
>DYPS01000086.1 GCA_020719775.1 Desulfosporosinus sp.
GATCGGAAGAGCACACGTCTAATCCATCATCAACACCAACATCTAATCCATCATCAACCCCCAACCCCAACCCCAACCCCAACCCCAACCCCAACCCCTTATCATTTCATACAAAAAGATATGGTTTTCAATATTTTGAATATATCCAACGTTCTCTACAAAATGCTCAATATTTATGTGACTCACACTATTTCAACGCCTTTATTATTTTTCCTTCAGCTAAATACTTCATTTTTAATTATTTTATGGCTGATAGGTAAGATATTTCTTTAGCAATACCTGACGAATAATAACATCACAATCACACATAGAAATCAGGTCTAATCAGTTCGGAAAGAACTAGAGATAAAGTTTCAAGTGCTCTCAAAGATAAAAGTCAAGTTTAACAAAAAGACTCAGTCAAAAAAAAAATAGCATTTTTGATGATTGGAGGAATAATTTTGCTAATTGTCATAATTGGACTGTATTTGATCTTGACTGATCGGACAAGCAAGCCCTCATATGAATCTATCCCTCATCTTAATCAGCGTTCAGCACTTAGAGCCGAGGAGAGAAAAAAATTAAAATTAAAATAATCAAATATAACTCAAATGGAGAGTTCCATCTCATAAAACTAAGAAGACTCAGCGCAGTTCTATAAAAATAAAGATGGTATTGTTTTGTAAAAGAAGGTGAAGTAAATTAGTAAAAAACTAAACGACTTTTAAAATGATGAAAAAGATCATGATTTGAAGATTGAAATGTTTTAAACTAAAATAAATCAATAATTGGAATAAAATAAAATAGTACTTTAGAAAATAACAGCAGCAGAAACAAACCTATAAAAGCAAAATAAAGTATTCGAGTAAAAACTCAAGCATTTGAATGAAATCTAACAGAAAACAGTTAAATATGAAAAAATACTAAAATAAAATATATCAGGCGAGTCAAAACCAAAAGAAAGCATCAAATTTAATGTACCAAAGTATGCTTGGATCTACAAAGAAAAGGAAAAATTGTAAAAAATAGACTAATACAAAGCAGAAAACAGAAAATATTGGATTCAAAAGAGTAATTTTGAATTAAGAGAATTTACTGAAAACAATACTGAGAAATGGCTAAAAAAAACAACTCAATAATCACTTAAATCATTACTCCAATAATTGAAATAAAAAGTAGAAGCAAATGAACAAATGAAGGTGCACTGGAATACCATAAAGAAAACAGTCTTAAAACTGACAATACTAAAATAAATGGGAGGAGTTTTCATAGACAATGACTATATTTTAGTTGAATCACTTGACTGGATTGAAAACATTAAGTAAAACATTCATGTCAATATTGGAAACTCCTACGGCAAACCAACTATCTTTGGATTTTACTCCTATCTAGGAAGTACTCCTCAAAAGAAATAAAATAAATAATTTGCAGTTGAGGTGGATAAGTATATGATCAAATCTCCTGCTTTAAGAGATTATTTCTTGGCTACTATTCCATAAAATTAATATTTGAAACAAGTCTTCGATTTGTATGTAGATTTTATCAAAGACCCAGATCACATCTAAAAAATAGTTAAATAAAACAGTTTTGAAGTCAGAAATCTATTAAAATAAAAATATTCAGAATTATTCACGCTGGCAACCACAGTTGTATGCCAAATCAAACAAAAACAGCTGAACGATCAAAAAGAATTGTTTCAAGGAAAATTTAATAAATTTGCAGTGGACGAATTAGGCCTTTTTGCAATGAATTCCTTTTATTTCCCATAAAAAATGAAATTCTTTTTTCCCGATGATAGAACTTCAAAAAACTTTAACTATTTAGGAAAAATGCCTCAATAATAATTTTAACAATCAATTGGACTGTTCAGATACATCGCCATGCCAGATGCTTATCCAGATTTAAGAGAACAAATTAAAAGAGGACTTAGAAAATAAGCAGATTCTCCGATCATTGAAAACTCATTTTTACACAATCATTTGCTTCTCAAGAAATAGTATGATTTTGTGTTATAAAACAAGTAAAAAACATTTAAACTAACTAATTTCTAAAAATGGACAAATTTACCTAAAATACTATGGCTGTTTTGGGCCAGTGGAATCGACAAAGCTCCAGCTGGTAATCAACTGTGCGTTTTTAACCTAAAAAGAAATGCTTAAGCAGCTGGCTTTGTGGTAAACATTGTTAGTTAATAAAACGCAAAAGAACATATATCAAACTAAACATTAAAAAAGATTAACACAGCCATCACCAATGCCAAAATGTAGATAAAACTACAAACTAAATCTGATCTTTATCGTCTGGCCTTATTAAGTGCTCACGGAGGAATTTATTTGGATGCCTCCTACATTTTTGTATAAGATTTCAGCTGGATCATCAACATCGCCGGAGAACACTCAAGCCACATATTTAACAGATACGGCACAATTCCAAAAATATTGATGCAATTCCACCCCATGTTCGGAGGCCTATTTGATTGGTAAGTCGACGAAAAGGCCAACACCAAAACTCAATGGCATTTAGCCCTATAAAGTAATTTCGTAGCCGTATAAAAAGATAACGAATATATCAAAGAATGGTTCGACATGCTGATCTTTTTCATCACGAATACTTATGAGACAACCTTTGATAAAATGGTGTAATGCAGAATATAAAAAGATAGATGGTCTTGGACTAAAAATTTTAGGTATTTGGCAGTCATGGATGCGTTGAAGGTGGTGCTGGGCTGCAGGCAAAAACGAATCTAGAGGGATTTGAGATAGAATATTAATACTTATGCTAATGCTATGGACTACTATAAGCTGTGGTCGATAAATGGCTACACTGGTATTCAGAAATATAGGAGATATACCAATTTCGCAAACCACCACAGTCTAGAAGGCAATTTATAAAACGATGATAACATATTCATCACTCAATTTTCATAGCAATATGTGGATCAGCTGTTGGGAAAGCCATACAAAACAATTAAGATGTATAACGCAGGGATGGCATTTTTAAATTAATTTGTGTCCAAGAACTATCAAAATATTAATGGATAAGCTCACCCACAGTCCATTCTCCAGAAATATGTCTATATCCCCGCTTAGCATTCGTTGTTTGCCAGCGATATAGTGCACGCCAAGTTGAGAGTGAACGAATCGAATTGATTAAAATTAATTATTTGATTGGAGTGCAATAATTGTAGACAATTGACATTTTGTGACAATTGTATTTTAAATAATTAGATTTTTTTTAATATTTTTAATTTTCTCATATTTTTAGAATTCCTAAACCTTAATAAGAATGATACGAATATTATCAAATTAGGATTATCTTAGGCAGAAACTTCAAACTGCCCCCAATTAAAGCAGCTTCATTTATCTTTCCACAAACTTTCTGCTGCATCCTTTGATGTGCATAACTAGCATAAACATGTTTTAACATTCTCAGACTGATCATTGCGATTTTCTAAATGCTTTTAAAGTATTTTAAAATGCTAAAAGTGAATTGAATGGAGTGGTTGATAATTTAAGTAGTAAATATAGTGAGGACAGTAATGAATGATAATGTTGTATAGGTGAGTCTATGATAATCCCAGTTAATAGTTATAGAAAAATACTAACAAAAAATTAATTGCGTTAATCAAATCAGGAACAGCTTTAAATTGTTAAAATAATATGCAATTTGCAAATAACCAGTTAATTATGCCAGAAAACATTAATTAGGTATAATTGAGTCATTTATGCTTTGAGTCGCTGTGCACAGTGTTATTTCGATAAAAATAGGATAATGACCTATAATTTATTGCAGTCAATTAAATATTTTAAGTTTGCCTTGTAAATCCTTAATTTTTTATTACATTAATTCTATTTTCATTAATGATCATGATCTTGTTTGGCTGTTTTCGCCCTTGCATATTCATACAACGCCTCAAAATCAAAATTATTAACATTAATTGTGATTTTCATTCAACCAAATCATCAATGACAGATTATCAACAATAAATTTATCAATTAAAATCCTATAAAGTGAAGTAATGTCGTCCAATGTCTGCTCAATGCTTATTTAAGTTGGCCAGAGTCAATCAAGATTCATTTTATTTACTTTTCCCTTAAAAACGAAGTAATTTGATATATATATGGTTTTTGTCAGCTTTGATGCTTTTAGAGAAAAAGGCTCATAGAGCTTAAAATAGGCTATAAAAATGATTGTCCAGACGGGGTGGCACTGAATTTAATATTTTAAACCCAGTTTACTATCAAATTTATACAATATTAATATAGATGAGATTCTTCTCTGTCATTTATTCTAATAATAATTAATTAGATATGAAAAAGGGAACAGCTTTGCACATCCTATTGCTGGTTCTGCTTATAGTGACAACTGCCCAAAAAGTATGTCAACCAGGATCAACCTTAAACAATAAAGATTGCATTTCCTGCTAGTAAATCGATAACGCTTTATCCTCAACCGTTTATAATTTCAAGATCAAATAATACGAATGCTAATGCCAAATTGATTTTTCCTGGAATCACAGATAACTAAGCTGCCAAAAGTTAGAATATAAAGACCTCAATTTTACAGCTTCTAGGTTCAATTCTTCAACAACCAGAATGTTGGTGGTCTGTTCAGCAGGATCATATGCAAATGAATTCGCAATTTGTGCACCCTGCGATATTGCTTGCTCATCTTGTACTGGACCATCTAATACTCAATGCATTGAATGTTCTAATGGATACTATCTCAACAATAATGCAACTTGTCTATAATGCAATGTTGCATGTGGAACATGTACTGGTCCCGCTGTTTAAAATTGCTTAACTTGTAATATTGGATATTTTCTATCAAATAGCTCAATATGCACTCAATGCAACGTCGCCTGTGCCCACTGTAGTGGAACTCTTCTATCAAACTGTATAGATTGTGCTTCTCATTACTTTAATTCCAGCAATACTTGCACATAATGCAATATTGCCTGCTAAACCTGCTCAGGAACTCTAGCCAGCAACTGCATTGCCTGCGCCTATGGATATTACAACTCAGGTGGAACTACTTGCAGCATCTGCAATCCTGTGTGTACGTCATGCACTGGTTCAACAACATCTCTTTGTTCCAGTTGTATTTAAGGATATTATCATCATGATACTACTATATGTAGTCAATGCAATGTGGCCTGTGCTACTTGCAATGGAGCTGCCTATACAGATTGTCTCACCTGCAATTTCGGTTATGTCAAACATGATCAAACAACTTGTATATCATGTCATATATCCTGTCTTTCTTGTACTGGTCCTGCTAATACATAATGTTAAACTTGTGCCCTAGGATTTTATCAACATTCTTCAACATCTTGTCTTACCTGCGTTGAGCCTTGCCAAACTTGTACTGGCCCGCTACCTTCAAACTGCTTGACTTGCATAAATGGGTATGTTATGGCTTTGGATGGGGTAACTTGTCTCAGCAGCTGTCCATCAGGTCAATACATATCAGCCAGTTTATCTTGTGTTTCTTGCACAGGAGTTCTTGTAGGCAATGCTGATACATAAAATAAATGTCTTTCTTGTGTGACTAGAGGAGCTTGGTACGGAGCTGCTTGTCATGTTTGTCCTACTCAAACAGTAGTATCAGCTGATGGACATTCCTGTTAAGCCTGTCAAGTTAGTTAATTTTGGAATGCTGGAACTTAAACATGTGATGCCTGTCATCCCTTCTGCTATGTTTGCACAGGATCACTATCTTCTGAGTGCACTTAATGCAGTGAAGGTTATGGACTATCTGTTAATACTTGTAATTTGTGCGCGGCTGGGACTTTCTGGACAGACAGAACAACCGATTGCACACCATGCGACGCAGAATGTGCAACTTGTTCAGGCACATCAAGTAACTGTATGTCATGTATTTCTGGCTACAATCTATATGGTAGTTCCTGTAAATGTAGTTCTCCAACTTACCAAAATTAATTAAAAGTTTGCTTACAATGTTCTATCATTCCAACAGGATTGAGTTCTCCCATTTCCTCAGTGCAAGGTAACTGTGTTTGCAATGGTGCTAAGCAGTTTGAGTGGAACCCTCTACTACTAAAATGTACCTGCAAAACTCTTTATTATTTGAAATCTACTACCTGCACCCTCTGCTCCTCACTTGTTCAAAGTACACTGTTAGATCTTGAATCAACAAATGGAGTATGCCATTGCGATTAAAGCAAAAACTTTGAATGGAGTATTTCACTTACAAAATGCGTATGCATGACAGGATATTTATTGAGTCAAAATGGGCAATTTTGTACAGCGTGTACCACTGGAACTACCTGCTGTCCTTCTGGTTCAAATAAGGTATATAACAGTGTGACTAGAAAGTGTTAGTGCATGAATGGATTTTATTTTACTTCCTCTCTTTCAACAGTAGCATGTTCAGACTGTGCTACTCTAGCTGTTGGAACAGTTACCCCTGTTACTTCAAAAGGGGGAGTTTGCGACTGCAACATAAACAGCAACTTCGTTTGGTCACCTTCCGCTCGTAAATGCGACTGTTCATCAACAGATAATTTTGTACTGAATGCAAACGATATTTGCGTCTGCAAAGCCACATACTATCTCACACAATTAAAAAAATGTGCTAGATGTACCTCCAGTCTCCTAGGAGTTGTCGGAACTGTAGATTCTGGGAATGAAAATGAATGTAAATGCGATAGTACTAAATTTTTTACATGGAATATCCCACTAGCCAAATGTGTATGTCAAATTGGATATTATTTAAAAAGTAATAAATGTATTTCTTGTACTGGAATGACTTTGACTTCAGCAACAGTTTTTCCATAAATTAATGCCTGCTCCTGTGACCCAACTCAAAATGCATTTTGGAAAGCATCAAAATTCCAATGTTACTGCAAAGATAAATATTACCTCAACACAACTGGCTTTTGTGTAACGTGCGATATTACTGGAGCACAAAAAGACAAAGCAACACCTTCACAAGCATGTATTTGTAACAGTGTAGCTCACTTCTATTGGGATTTAACCCTTCGTCTATGTATATGTCAAAATCCATACTACTTTAACGGCGCAAATTGTATAACTTGCGTGGGAAAAGCTTTGACAAATTCAACTTCTAAGTTAGGAAATTGCCTTTGTAAATATCATGCAGTTTGGAATACAACAACTTTATCTTGTAACTGTTAGCCAGGGTACTACTATTCCTTATCAAAATGTATTTCTTGTGCAACTATGGTTGGAACAGCTTCTCCTCCTTCCACAAAGGATAATCACTGCGCTTGTGACATAAACTCGAACTATGAATGGAACCCTACAGCAAATAATTGCCGATGCCAATTAAACTATATTTATTCAAATGGCAATTGTATTTCCTGCTACAGTATTCCAGGAGTGTCAGTCCAAAGTTCAGCTTATGGATCATGCATTTGCAATCCATCTCTACAATATATGTGGGAACCTACTTTAAAAATATGCATTTGTTCTGATAATCTCTATAGTAATTTAGATGGTATATGCACTGACTGCTCTGACATGGTTGGAGCCGTAACAACTTTCCCAAAAGGAAGATTAGGTAAATGTTATTGCAAAACCAGCAGTAATTTTGAATGGAGTTCTTTGCAAAAAACCTGTGTCTGCAAAAGCAAGTATTTTAGGAAAAATCATCTTTGTACAAGTTGTTCAACTTTGACAGTCGGCCTTAACAGCCCCATCAGCTCGGCTAACGAAATATGTACATGCAAAGCTTCAGGTTACTTCGAATGGAGTACAAACTCATTTAGTTGTGTCTGTATGAGCCAATACTATTATGTATCTACAACAAGATCATGTAAACCCTGCAGTTTGGTATTAGGAAATGATCCATCAGTAACTACTGATGGTAGTTATTGTACATGTCAGCAGGGAACATGGAACAATACATTGAAAATGTGTGTCTGTCCGCTTGGATAGGCCATGTCATCTGATGGAATATGTGTTACCTGCTCTGGACCTGCAGGCTATCTTGATGCTAATTCAAATGGAATAAAATGCAATTGTCTTAGTACTAGGAATTTCGCTTGGGATATAAATTCAGGTAGCTGCAAATGCAAAACCAACTATTATCGCACCAATGAAACTAATCCTAATTGTAAAATTTGCACATCAGCTACAGGTTCTCTGTCAACAGCAACTGATTAAAAATGTAACTGTGTGATTGGATTCTAATGGAGTGATGCAAATCGCAAGTGCTAATGTTTATCACCATTTTTATTATTAGGATCTAAGTGTATTGATTGCACAGCTATGAGTGGATCTGATGGCAGTATTGCTTCATCCAAATGTAACTGTATTACTCCTGACTTCAAATGGTCAGCGTCTTTTTCAAAATGTATTTGCTCTGCGACAACCAAATTTATTTCTGATTCGACTACCTGTTCTCCATGCGCTGGTCAGGGTGGAGTTCTTTCAACTGCTACTTCAAATGGAATAATTTGCAACTGTAAATCCAATTTTATTTGGGATGCTATTGCCCAGCTTTGTAAATGCAGAAATGATTATTTTTTAAAAAATGGTGTTTGCTACAACTGCCCCAATTCACTAGGATATCTAGCAGGATCAACTGATTAAATTTGCAACTGCCAGAACAACTATTACTGGAATACAACTCAGTATAAATGCATACGAAGTGTTGTAATTAATGCTCAATCAGGATAACTCATTCAATGTGATGACAATTATGCACTTGTATGGAGCAACCTCACCGATACTCAGTAATGCCAATGTCTGCCTCCATTCACACTCATCAATCAGTAATGCAACTGTCTTTTGCCCTATCGACTCTTAGATTCACAATGTATCTGTCAAAACAACTATATTTATAGCAGAGGAGAATGCATCCTCTGCTCCACCATCCCTTACGCCTCCTACGATGAGTCTAATGTCACTGCCTGCGTCTGTCTAACTGGACTAGAATGGTCGAAGTAAAATGTATGTGACTGTGGTCCTTTTAGCGCTATGATTATAGATGGCTCTTAGTTTACTTGTAAGGTGTGTGACAACAGCATTCATGCTGAAAGAAAATTGAGCTCTAGTAAGTGCTTATGTTCAGATAGTTTTGTTTGGAATGGATAGAGCTGTGTTTGTCCGGACAAAACAGTCTATTCTGAATAATCTGATAGCTGCATTTGAACAATGATTTCGATAATTTTACATAATTAATGTTGATAATGATTAAGTTGCAGAGATATCAGTGGACTATTATTTTTTGTATCTGTCGAAATGAAGTCTGATATTTAGTGTTTTTCAAATGAGATGAAGATGGTGATGCTATATTTATAAAGTAACAGCTGATAAATGTGGTGATGGGTGATTTCTGCATATTAATTTATTGATACCTGATGGATTAAATGATCAGATCAATATATATTTGGATTTATATACTAAATGCAATCAATAAACTATATACGTATGCATCAATGAACTATATGATGCGTATCTATGGATAAACATATGATGCATGTGGATCAATAAACTATGATCGATAAATTAAGGTTTATTGAATTAGTAAACTATTAAAGGAATCATTCATTCATTGCCATCCAACTTTCCATAATATAAACATATCTACATTCAATTGGAACATATATTAGCCAATTGGCCTCAAATATGTAAAACCATCTAACCAATTAAGCACCTCACTTTATTTATCATTATCCAAAGTAAACACTAATTGCAACATAACTTAATTGATCCACCAAATTATCAGGACTTTAACCAAATTGTCAGGACTGTTATATTCAGCATTAGATTACGTGGCTTTGATTAATAATCGTCCAGATGGGTCAATGATGTTCTTTATGTTGCGAATATGATAGTTATGGGCTGTTTACTTTGAGTTTATAATGTGTTGGATTTTAGCTTCAATATTGTAAATTTATTTGAATTTAAAGTTATAATTAACTTTCTTAAACTAAACTTTGTTGCCTCCCATAAATACAAAATCAATAGGTAAAATGCAGCATCTGAGTCAGTCCACTGTTTAACTGCCACTTACATAACTTTTGACTAAGATTCATACATTTTAATTGAATGTTAGAGCCAACAATGCTAAAGAAATGTATCAAAAATAAACACAAAAGAGTTATCATTTACAATAACAGCAGTCAAAATGATGATGACAGACAAAGTCCACACAAAGTGAGGATTGCCAGTCTCCACTAATACAATTTGGAAGAAGGACACAGATCGGAATATTCCATTTAATTTAATCAAATCAACTAATTGGCAAACTAGGCACAAGTATACGTTAGATAAACTCAATATAGTTAAGTTTAGGAAAATTCAGTTGATAAAAGTAAGACAATTATTTGAACCAGTGAGACTTTCAATAAATGTTAAAAAGGATTTAAATGGAATATTCAAAATGCTGACTGACTCACAAGATGATAGGAATAAAAGACTCAGGAATACAAACAAACATTATTGAAAACAGCAAAAGCAGTGATATATTGTTTGCCATAAAAGCTATTGTTTGTCTTAAATCATACAACCATCATATATGCATATATACAGGGGTTGTATGATTTAAGACAAACAATAGCTTTTATGGCAAACAATATATCACTGC
>DYPS01000170.1 GCA_020719775.1 Desulfosporosinus sp.
GGCAGATTTGCGATGGGCGGGATTTTTACCACTGAACTTTATGCGGAGCACAAAACTTTCGGCTACCACTAAACTGTCTGCGGATCACGAAACCCCGCCTATTGCAAATGTGCTGTTAGCGGCTGGTGTTCTTCATTAGCTAATCCAAGTAAACAATTCAGATGCCTTGACTTTTGTCAAGACTATAAATGTTTTTATGTCAAACAACTTTGCATATGAGTTAAATTTGGATTTATATTGAGTGTTTATCGTTGATATATAAGTACTGTCAGCCTCTGTCCAATTGATAATTGATAAAAGTTTGATTGTTGTATTGTTTGAAATCGTGAATGGTGAACATTGTTGTATTTTATTACCACTTGTCTTTCTTAACAAAATTGACATAAACATACAACTTGTATCTACTGACTTTTTTACAAGGTTTCTAATTCTGTAATTAGAAATTCCTTCTTTCATAACTTGAATTTGTTCGTGTGTATAGTTTGGGTCAGTTTCTTCTGCTAAACTATTGTTTTCCCAATTCTTCAATTCAATGATGTATAGTATATCATTCGTTTGGTCGTACCAACAAGCATCCATTTCGGCAAAATTGCTCTGAATTGCTTTATAACCATCACAATCACATAGCCTAAAATAGTTGTTGTCGGGAAAATTTAATGTTACTGAACTTTCTGTAATCGGCATTATAAAAACTATTTTAGGTCAATATTTATTTCTTCATCATACATTTTAAGAGCTTCATCTATTATAGAATTTGAAGGCAAAACTCCATCAATTAAGTCGTGAAACGAGTTACTTACTGACTTACCTATTTCTCGTTTCAAGTTCCAACAATTTACATTTAAATTGTCTCTTTTTGCACAGTTTGCAAGTTGTTTAATTATAAAATAACTGTGAGATGCAAGAAATATTTGAACACCTGCTTTACTCATAGCAACTAACATTTCTACCATTTGTCTAATTGCGTCAGGATGCAAAGCTGTTTCTGGTTCGTCCATAAATAGGACTGTCCCTTTGCCTAATTGTCTGTTAGTTATTAAAGTTGTGAGTATTCCAATTTTTTTAATCCCTTCAGCTGTTTGTTGCATTGCAAATTGCTGATTCCCTTTCTTAAAAATAAATGGTTGCTCTTTTTGTCCAGTCTGCTCAATTTTCCCTTCAAATAAATCTTCAAGAGTTTGATTAACTTGGGTTAGCTCACTTGCAACCCGTCCCTTGGTTGTTGGAAGGTCCAGGGCATTTATTAAATCTAAGTAAGTGTCATCAAAGCCCGAACTATAAAAATTCAATCTTAAATTTCTAATGTCATTAAAAGCTGTTAATACTTCTTTGGCTGGAACAAATAGAGCATTGATTGAATTATTTGTCAATGACTCTACATGGTCAATACAAGATGAAATTGATTTTTCAGTCCTGTCTCCGAATGAAAAGTAAATGTCTTGCTTATATTTCCCATTATTCCCTTTCACAGTAATATTTACATCAAGTTTTTCTTTACTCCCTTTCTGTACTAGGTCACCAAGTCCATTTTTACGAGGCATAAAGGTGTCAAAAAGTTTGTCGGATAGTTCTTTCTTGAATAAAACATCAGAATGTTTTGATTTTAGGCTATAGATTTCTAGTGATTTTACAGTCGCATAAAGAAGTTTGAGCAACCCAGTCTTACCTGTGTCATTCTTTCCAATTATTACATTTATAGATGGAATTTCCATTACGCTCAGTTCTGTATGAACCATAAAATTCTTTATCGTTATTGAGCTTATCATTTTCTTTTATTTCTGATTACAAATTTAGTTTATTTTACTTGATAATGTTGATTTCAACTGTCTTTTTACACTTACCGCTAACGTTC
>DYPS01000087.1 GCA_020719775.1 Desulfosporosinus sp.
ATTATATCAAATTTAAAAAGCACCCAAAGTTAATCAGACTTCAAGTGCTTCAAAAAAGAATAAAACATCGTTGTTATAAGTTGTGTGTAGTGCTTCGGTGGGAGGTTATTCCATTTCAACAAGTCTTTTAAGTGGTCATATTTAAAGCCAGTTAGCTTTCCGTTCATTCCACTGTATTCGTATTGTAATTGCTTAAATACATACATTAAAAGCTGTGCTTCATAATCATCTTTATCAAAAGCAATAACTCTTGAATTTGGGTTTGTTAGAATACTTTGTAAATCTTCTGCTTCAAACGAAGAGTAGTCAGTGCCATTTGCATATTGACCAGCCCAAGTAATTATACTTTTGTATTTTTTTGCTTTCCCGCTTCAACATCTTCACTTATTGCGTTAATTAATTCAGAATATCCATAAGTTTCGCCAATAGCGATAAGATTAGCCATATCATCACTTTCGATTGAGATATCAAATCTATATTTTGCCATTGCCTCTTTTGCGTTTGATTTTGTAATTAAATCTTGTAATTCATTTACTTTATCAAATAACAATAAAGACTCTTCTTTTATGCTTGAGTCGTCAGGATTAATTTGTAGTCTAAGCTCTAATTTATTAGCTTTTCTTGCTAATAATGTAAGCTCTTCAATTAGATCTAAGTCTTTTTTAAATTTCTTTTTTATTTCAAGTTCTTGCTTTTTATCAAGTCTTTTAAACTTGCCAGTAAGAATTACATCTTCGTTATTTATTTCTGTTTCTATTGTAAATTTGTCAGCGAATGATAATTTCATTTTAATCTCCATTAAATGTTAGTTAGTTTATCTCCTAAAAGGTCGAGGACAGGTAGGAGATATTCCTGCCCTCTATTGTTAATTAAGAATGATTACCGTGTGTGATTGAAATACATTCACCAGCACTATCACCTTGTAACATCCAAGTTATGCTTCTTTTTAAGTTTGATTTGTCGTTAGAGTCTGTGAAACTTGTCATTTTTCCAAGTGTTGCAGTTATTAATACAGACCTACCATCAACTAAAGCTCCAGCAGCTCCAGTGTTAAGCTTAATTAAAAGAGCTTCAACAGTTCCAGCATTGATTTTAGTTATTGCATCATTATAGTCTGTATTTTCTGGATAGAAGTCAGCAGTTATTTTGATGTTATAGTCACTAATTGCATATTCTTTAAGTCCCATTCCGTAGAATTTATCAACTTGTGGATTAATTTCAATTCCTACTTTATCAGCTTTAATTTCACTTGCATCAGTTGAGATGATGTCAGTACATCCTACAATCATTAAGTCTTCGCTTGAAAGTGTAACTGTTGGATTTGCAGCACTTGTAGCAACGCCTTCATTATCTAAGAAAGCCGAAAGAGTAGCTGTAATTTTAGATGGCATCCCAACAGTAAAATCCATCTTTACATCTGCAACAGCTCCATCAGTTGAACTATGTTTGTTTCCATCAATATAAACACATACTGAACCTTTAGCTGGAGTTTGTGAGTTTGTATAAACTACAGTATCAGCACCAACAGTTTCAGTAAATCCACCAAGTTTTAAAAGTTCACCATATTCTGGAACAGTATCTAAAGCATCACCAGCTTTGTTTGATGTTCTCATATTATGCGTTAAACTTAAAGATACAGTTGTATCACAAGTGTCAGCATAACTATCATTTGAACCAAGTAGTCCATTAACTCTTTTAAACTCTTCAACTTTTACAGTTGGATTTACACTCAACTCTTCAGTTACTTCTAGGAAGCCATCAGCTCCAACAGGTAAAACTGCACCACTTTTGATAAATATTGCACTTTTTTTCGTATTAATTCTAGCCATTTCAATTTCCTTTTGTTAAATTTAAGTAATTATATCATTTTCTAAGAGTAGCAATTTGCCTCAATAGTTACAAATGCTTCAAAGAACCCATCATCTAAATTAATCGCACTGCCTTGTTGTTGTGGGATTAAAGTATGAACATCATTTGATAGGCTTAAGCACTTAAAAAAGCTACAAACACTATCTGAAAGCTTATATGCAAGAACTGGATTTTGAGCATAACAAAAGATTTGTAATTGACCATTTGTTTGATTTCCACTACCATAAAAGCCACTATTTGCTACTCCAACATATTTAGGAACGATAAAACTTACATCGCTACTATAATCAATCGGCATACCCTCAAACTTAATCGGAGTTTCTGTCCAGTTTGCTACTAAATACTCCTCAAGAGTTGATTTTATTATAAAGCTGCTCATCTTTTTAAATCCTTTAATCGAGTTTCTAGCTCATTATTGTGTTGTTGTAATATTGGAAATACGCCATCTGGAAGTTGTAATGACCCAACTGTTCTATTGCCAAGTCGTCTTCTACCTCTGAAAATAAAATCAGCATATTCCATATTATTAGTCAATATCCAACCATCCGATGTTCTTTGTGTAGTCCAAGCACTTTTAAGTTGTCCACTATCAACTGGCGTCTTTTGTATCAATTCATTTTCTAAGCTTTTAACCATAGTTGCTTTTGCAATATAAGCATCATTGATTAAGCTATGAAATTCAGATGATAGGCTCATTGTTATTTCTTGATAAGCAATTCATAGATTAAATTAGAGTTTTGAAGCACTACAGGACTTACATAAAGTATCGTGTAAGTATTTCCTTCATATATCACTTTCCAGTCTTTTTTTGGCTCTTCTGTGTGGTATAACAATATGCTTAATTCATAAGTATTCACTGTAACATTATTAGTAATACTTCTTTCCAAACTAGCCGTTGCATTTCTTTTTACAATGGCTTTCATTGAATAGCTTGTCGTAGTTCCTGAAGTTGTACCAGTTTGTGGATTATAAGTTCCAGCTACTATTTTATTTAAAGTAATATCGCTTCCATAATCTACAATAGCTTTCTCAATATCTCTGATTGCGTTTAAAGCATCACTCATATTAAGCTCTTAATATTTTTATACTACCTGAACCAACAAAGCCGTACTCACTCAATAGAGATACCACATTTGTTGGCATAGCATTAGAAGCTTTACCTTTTGTAAAGTATTCTTTATGAATAACACCAGTTATCTCGTTTATTTTGATGTTTCCGTCATTTGTATCATCAGTAATATCAACACCAACAGCATAATTTGCTAACAATGAAGTCGCTAATTCTAAATTATCAACACTCACAACCAAATCTAAGTCGATTCTTGACTTAATCAGTAAAGTCGCCTGTCTTAGATAGATTTCTTTCACTGTTTCAGCTAAAGCTGTCCAAGCTGTTGTATCTATTACATTATTAGTTAAGTTGCTTGTAGTATCTTCAAGTGTTACAAAACTATCAAATCCGCTTAATGGATAAATAATCAAAGCCATTTTAAAACCTTTTTTGTTTGTATTATACTATTTTTCAAAGTAGTAAAAATTCACTGAGTATTGTATTGTAGAGCCTGAACTATTAGTTATTTTAAACAAATAATCTTCGTCTGGCTTTAATAACCATTCACCGCCAAAGCCACCACTCCCACCAGCACTAAAAGCACCGTGACCAGTTCCTAAAATATGATGTCTAGCAATTAATGTTCCACTTGATGATACTGTCGTACCACTATAACAAGCAGTTAATGATGTATTAGTTGATGACCTATTTTTATTATTTGAAGTAACAGCAGTACCATTTGATGTTATGGTTGGATTTTCATACAACTCAAGTATAACTTCGCCATCCGTAGTTTCTAAAGTAAAATCTATAAAGTGAAGTGGTAAAGCTCCAACTTTTGCCATAAAATTAAAACTGCTTCCATTTGTCAAAGAATCTCTGCCATCAACTTGGAAAGCAACTCCATTATGAACAGCGTCATTTATCTCTTCAAGTACGACTGCTGGTCTTGTAGTTGTACCAATCAAAGCCCCAACTCTAAACATATAGTCATAAATAGATCTAAAAGCATTTTGAGTTAAGATTGATGCCATTATTTAGTCTTTCTAACTGTCGTCTTTTTAATTTCTATTTTTGGAACTACAACTTCACCTATTACAGTAAGTTTTGGAGCGTTTTCGCATTGTTTATTATCTTCTTGAAACTTAGCATCAATGATTTTCAATCCATTAGCTTTTGCAACTTCTTTAACATTTTCAACATACATATAAGTTGGAAATTTTACATACCAAATTTTCATATTTATCCTTTATTATAAACTTAATAAAGTCCTCCGAAGAGAACTTTATAAGCTTACAGAGCAGCGTTACCGATAGTGATAACACCAGCAGTATTTTTAATGCTTGTAGCAATTTTGTCCCAGTTAGTACCAGTAGCAAGTTCAACATCAGTTGGTGATTTTCCACCGTTTGTAGTATCCCAAGTATAACCTTTAAGACCAATTCCGAATGAATAATCAGCTTGGAAAGTTGTTTCAATTCTGTCTTTACCATTTGAAGTTGTAGCGTTAGTAACTACATCTGAACCATCAGAGATTATAATTCCACCAGCACTTAATGTTAAAACTTTAAGAAGATTTGGAGTTCCAGCTGCATAAAGAGCAGGTGCATCAGTAACGATTACTGGTTTACCAAGAATATCAACGACTGTTACAGTATCAGATCTAAATAATGTTTGAGCATTAGTTAAGTTAAGACCGATTAGTTTATGGTACGCAGTACCATTCATAATTCTAGCAACAAGGTTCATTGAAGAGTCACCGAATAAAGCATCAGTATCATTTAAAGCACCATAAGTTAATCCAGCAGATGCAGAAACATCATTTTTAGCAGCTGATTGATTAGCAATTGCACCTACAGCAGAAGCAATACCAGCATTTAATTGGTCTTTCATTATAGCCATTGCTAAGTTTTTAGCGATTGCTTCAAGAGCTTCAGCTTCATTTTTCAGCATCCAAGACATATCAGCTGGTTCAAATAATATTGGTCCGAAACCACCAGCAACTTTAACACTTGCTTCTCTTGTTTGAGCTAAGTCAGTTGAAGCTGGAGTTCCATTAAGTGCATATCTATCTACTCTTCTTTGAGCACTTTCTAAACTTGCAAAGAAACTTCTTTCAAAGAAATCACCCTCAAAACCCTTTGAAGTTAATAGAATACTTCCGCCTGAAGCACTATTGAATTTCTCTACCATTTGAGATAATAACTCAACCGCTACTTCTGGAACATATTTATTGAAAATTGCCATATTTGTTAATGCCATTTTAAATCCTTTTTATAATTTGTATTTGTTTCTGATTGCATCAATTCTAGTGCTTTTATCACTATCTAAATTAATGCCACCACCACTAACAGATCCAGCTTTTGTGCTTGGATTTGCATTTGTCCCACCAATTCCAACTGCTCTAAACAAAGGCTTATATGCTTCATTCTGTTCAAGTGTTGCTACTTTGTCAGACAATGTCATTGGTTTGCCATTGATGTAAGTTGTACTTCCATCTTCGTTTTTATATATAACAGCTCCGCTATCATCATAAAATGCACCTTTTAGAGCTATATTTTCAAGAATTTCATAAACATCTTGATTTAAAGCTTTTTGCGATAATCCCGTCTTTTGTAATTCAGTTTTTAAAGCAAAATTAGAAAGTTTAGATTTATATCCAGCTTCGATTTCCTCTTTCTCTCTGCTTGTTTTTTCAAGTAGTGATTTAAGATTATTTAGTTCTGCATCATCAGTTTTACCTTTTAATGCCTTAGTTAATACTTCGTCATCAATATCATCAATGCCCAATCTAGACTTAACTAAATTCAACTTCATTTTTAACTCATCTCTTGTACTGAAAGCTTTTCTGCTATCTACTTCAAGTGAATTCAATTTGCTAGTTAGTGCGTTTTGATTAGCTTCAATATCACTAAGCAACTTTAATCCGTCTTCCTTACCATCCAGTAAGTTTTTTAATTCTTCAAACATATTTTTTCTCCTTTGGCGTATCCACGCTTAGAAAAATTATAACATATTTTTAAAAGATATAAAAAGCCCCTATCAAATTAATGTGAGTAAATTATACCAATGTGTTTTTAGTCTAAAACGATAAATCTCCATTATCAAAAGCTTTTTTTTCGTCATCACTTAATAATTCATACTCATCATAAGGCTTATTTGTTTCTATTGCTTTTATTATGTTATCAATTAATATTTCATTATCAAACCAAAACATTCCGATAATGTTTGGCTCAACTCCGAATATTTCTTTGTGCTTATCATATTCTTTTTGATAAAAAAGTGGAGCATTGCTTTTATCTTCTATAAAATCATTCATTTATGACCTCTTTTATTGTTTTTTCAAATACTTTAGCTTGATTTGGATAATGTTCTAGTATATTATCCCAAACTTTTCCTCCAGTTGCATATCCCTCAAATAATTGTGCAAATACCTCTGTCTGTTGCTTTGATTTATTATGTTTTACTCTAAGTCCACTTTTTGCATTGTAATATCTTGACCCGTGTCCAGACATTCCGTAAGAGTCGCGGAACTTGCCAAGCGATAAACTGTCAAAAATGTCACTTGCACCAAAAAACTCAGCTTTTCCTTTCCATTTATTTTTTAATTCTACAAATATATCCTGACCGCTAAACTTTTCTTTTAAATATTTTATATCAAGAGTTCTAGCATCTACAAAATCTTTGTCCAAAGACCTTTGATATGATATTCCTTTCCCTGAATTTTTTGAGATATTATAGTCAATATGATGTCCGTATTCGTGCAAAAAAGTATTCTTTCCATCTGCTTCTCGTGATATTAGACTTCCGCTCTTTCCATCTGTCACATTTTTTGACTGAAAATAGTAAGAACCTTTAGACATTCCTTTTGATAATATTTCATAAGGCTGTCTAACTTTATCAATAACAATCTTCGCTTCATCTCTAATGTCTTCTACATATTTGTTAAACTTACCATCATAACCAAAGTCAATAACTGGAACTGCTTTAGGCTTCATAACTTCTGCCACTTCTTTTAAGTCCAATTTCTTTCCAACCAAATCAACCACTGAGGTAACTTTAAAATTACCCGCTTGGTATTGCTTCCATTTAGCTGGTGTCATAAACTTTTGCTTTGTAGCATCATCAATACTATTAAACCAATCGCCATAGTTATCAAATTCAGTTTGACCAAACATTGAAGCTCTTTTGTTATCTGTTTTAAAGTTATTTTTTGGAACTTGTATCAATACCGACCTGCAATTAAAATGGATTGGTGGTTTGTTTGGAATTTCAGCTAATTTCATTTTGTATATTCTATTATCAAGACCACGACAAGCAGATGATGTTCTAAAATCCAAAGTAGCATTAAATTTATAATAGTCTACTATGCCAAGAGTTTCAAACTCTTCATATGAAGCATATCGTGCAGTTTCTCTACTGTCTTTGATAGTTGTATATACATTTGTTTTAAGCTGTCCATCCGTGAGATTTTCACTTTTAAGCCGTATATCTTTTATTATAGTTGCAACGGGAGTACCACTTGCTACAGCAGAAGCAAGAATTGTTTTAAGCTGTCTTGCGTGACTATCAGCAGTCACTTCAAATAGATCTTTAAAATCATAACCTTGAATTTGTCTATTGTTTGACATTAAATCATCAACTACTGCTATTGGAATACCTTTTGTAGCAATATCAAGCGTTGCACTATCATATACGACTTTAGCAACACTAGCACTCTCTTGCTTCATTGATGGAAGTGCATCTTTGTACGCTTCTTTGATAAACTTCTCAATATAAGCTTTCTGCTCTATTAATTGTTTTTTACTAATCGCATCATCTGGAAGTCTTGACAATTTAGCAGTTATTTTATCAACTGCTAAAATCAAAGCTTCTTTAGTATTTGCAAAAGTTGGAGAGTCATATAACTCAAAAGCAGTAGCTTCTAAAAATAAAGCTGATTGATTATTCATTACAGTGGATTAACCAAATTAGTTTTCATTTTAGCAATATCAGCATCAGTCATCGGCTCTAAAACCTCTCCAGTGATTAAAATGTTGATATAAGTATCCCAATCGATAATATTATTGATATACATCTCTTTGTAGCTATTTAATTCAGAAGCATCAAGCTTATTGTCAATAAAGTCTTTGTTAATGTATAGTTTAGCTTCAAAGTTATTTATGCCTTGATACTGAGCCATAATATAAAACGCTTTATTTAATCCCTCTTCCAATATCGTTGCAAAGTGATTAAGTGTCGCTTCATTATTAGCATTTAAAAGACTTACTTCTTTAGCTGTTCTTTGAATATCATTACTTACTAAGCTAACTAAATATTTTTGCATATCACTCTCATCTTTAGCAATTAAGCTCTCAATAATAGAGTTACTGCTTCCACTAAGCTCAACCCATTCAAACCCGCTTTCACTTTTTGTACTATTAAAATTAATACCATTAGAAACACCAATTGTTTTAATAGTATCCTCTGAATTCAATAAATAAGCAACTGGAATAGGAGCTGATGCAATTCTTGCATAGTTTCTTTGCTCTGATTTAAGGTTCAAATGATTTCTATTTATTACTGCTAGATCATAAAATTTTGAAATGTCATCATTACCAATCTTAATGATTGGAATAAATCCTAAGCCATTTTGCATAGTTGAATACAAAACTCCATCTCGCCAAATTTCAACTGTTCCATCAGACAAATAGCATCTTTGTTGCACTAAAAGTTTTTCAGCATAACCATCTTCAATCGTATAATTTTCATCATAAGTGAATTGTCTAAAGCTTCCATTACTATTTATTTTAAAGTTTCTCACCACACTTCGCTTAACATTAATAAAATAAGGTCGTTTATTAATCTCATCAGCACCACTTGCAACATCTTCGTATGACTCTTTTTCAACTAAAATATATGTATAACCATCTTTTGCCAAGTTGGTCAAAACTTCTTTACTAAAAGTATCAATACTGTTTTTCATATCGATTGTTTCTAAGAGTGGATTTAATGCTGAGTCAATAAGCTCATCATATTTTGTTGGCTTTCTTAGTACCATATTTCTAACGGTTTCAATAGCATCTCTTACATAATTAGTTAATCTTGCCAATTTAAGTCTTGCTGTAAATGAGTCATCATCTTCGTTAAAAAATGAAATTATATAGTCAGTTGAAGTGTCAAATCCATTATAAAAAGAATTTGTTAACTCTAATTGATCTCTATAATCAAGGACTTCTTGACTATCAAAGTTTGGAGTATTCATTGTAAGCCTTTTTATTTGTATTTTAACACAATTTTAAGTATATCTTTTAGTAGTGATTTCTGTTTTACCAATAAGGTCTGTTGCGTATGGATACACCCCATAAGACATTGCATCATACACATCATCATAATATTCGTGCTTTTTATTCGGAAGCCCATTCGCATCAAAACTATGTTTTTCTAATGTTTCAACTACTCTTTTTAAATTTTTATTAATAAATAATCTTCTTGTACCATCTTTTGATTGCATCATTGAGTTAAAAGCATTTACTCTGTCAATGATATTTGGATTTCTTGTTAAGTTCATAATTTGATACCCATAAGATTTTATGATAGTTATATCAGTACGACCTCCAGCACTCGATTTATTTGCAGTTCCAGAAGCATCCGTGTGAAATATTTTCTTGAAGTCTTTATATTTAATGTCAATTGCTTTCATAAGCTCATCTGTGTTAAAACTACCATAAAGAAAATCTACTAAGTGAAGACTACGACCACGCTTCACAAATACCGCACAAGGCATTTTATTGATATTAAAATCTACTCCAAATATCAAAGTGTCAAACTCTTGTATTGTTTCATAATTATTATTTAGCTCTCTATCGTAATAAGGGCAAACCAACCCATCATAGCTTTCAAATGACGCTTCATATTCTTGTCTAAATGTTCTATTGTCTAGTTCGTTTCTAGCAGTTATAACTTCGCTTTCAGAAACATATCCTCCATCTAGTGTGGTAAATTGCCAACTACTCCAATCTTGATTGTCTTTTGCACTATTATATAAATCATAAAAGTAATTTCTACCTTTTGGCGATGATATAAACATTGCCCAACCTAATTGATCCGACAATGCTGGTCTTAAAACATCAGCCCAAACATAATCAGGATTTCTAATAGTTCCGAACTCATCAAGAACTACCCCACTAAGTGAAACCCCTCGCATTGTATCTGGTCTGTCAGCCCCTTTTAAAAAGATAATACTTCCATTAATAAGTTCAAGTTCCAATCGACTTTCATTTACTTTTTTAGTTATAGGTCTTGATTTATCTTTTAAAATATTCCATATAATCTGTCTTGATTGTTGAAATGTTGGAGAAACAAAGAAGTAATTTCCTTTTTTTTGTATTGCTTTTGTCATTATGAAATAAGTTGATAAATAACTCTTTCCAAATCTTCGTCCAGCTGCAATAACTTTAAAGCGATTATCATCCAAAAAGATACCTCTTTGTTTTTCTTTTAAAAGCTTATTAGAATTAAACTTTACTATCATTCAATCTCTACAGTTATTGTTTGTGTGGCATTAGTATTATT
>DYPS01000009.1:0-1239 GCA_020719775.1 Desulfosporosinus sp.
CCCCAACCCCAACCCCAACCCCAACCCCAACCCCAACCCCAACCCCTCAATTTTAAGTTTAAAATACGGATTGATACTTTATATGATATAATCAGATATGATACAGTTATTCATCAATTCATTCCTGAAGTATTGGTACTTTCATATACGAATACTTCAATGGGATAGTTATAATATATTGTTGACCCTTTAATCTTCAGAACTAAAATCTTTCGAATATAATCTTTGATTGGCATTTGCCCTTTGTACGACATGTTCTATTTTAATTGCAGATTCACGAAAAATTGGGTATTCGCTTGACAATTTATAAAATTTTGAGTTATAATGTCATAGGGTCTGTTACTGAAACTTTAACTTGAAATTGCTTAAATTTAGATAGATAAGTTGAAATTGCTTAAATTTTTGAAGGGAATTGGAGGCATTCGGATTTGATTTTTTTTAGCAGGTATTTTGATAACTTGAGTATCTTCATCTGGTTTATATAAATCTTTAATGCAAATGATTTGAGGAACTTAGCATTTAGCGGAAATTGGTAAATATATTGGCAAATAGTTTTCTAGCTGCAGTTCTAGACAACCTTAAATAAGATAAGTATCTTTAACAGGAGGAATTTTAACGGCAACTTTAACTTGAGCTCTTTATTTCTTCTTTATTTTGAATCTAACTTCTTCGAAATATTCAAACCGTTCATTACTTCTGACTGAAAACACATACTAATCTAGGTCATTGAACTCTGCATTTTTGCATTGAGCAATCACTCTCAACATAAAGGGAGTGGAATCTGCTGTTTCAATCATTTCTTCTTTTAATCCTATTGATACGTCGAATTATTCAATCGACCCTGGGAATAAAGTTGATTTTCCAAACATTATGCTTGTTCGATTTATTTCCAAAAAATCCTTTGAGTCAAGTACTTCGACCTGTTCTTTTGATTCCTATATTTTTTCCTCCTTCTCAGGTTCAACTGGTTTTGATTAGGTTTCCAGTTTTAAATCACCTAACATTTTTTCAACTGAAGTTTGTTGCTCCTAGTCTTATCCTATGTGATGAAGGAAATACGTGAGATTGCCGAGGGTGTTGGTTCTGAATTCGACTATTGCGTCAATTTCATTTCTTGGTCACTCATTGATAATTAATATTAATTTGTCATCACTTTAATAACTGATAAAAAATGACATATTTTAATATTTATTTATTATTATTACAAGGTTCTATATTCATACCCCTTTTTGAGGATTA
>DYPS01000009.1:1339-43324 GCA_020719775.1 Desulfosporosinus sp.
TACTCTAAATACAATGTTATAAGATAGATATCAAGGAACTCTCTTCGAGGGAAAAAAGAGAGAAAAGGCAAGGACATAACTTCAATTTTTAATTTTTATAAAACTGCAAGAGTTAATTTGTTATAATAATTCCTAGTACAATATCGCCATCAAAATGGGAAACAATCCAGATCCAGTACGACTGCCTTCTTAAGCAGTTAATGCGTTTTGTGAAAAGGGAAATAATCTTGTTTTTTCATTTAAGGGATGTGGTAAACTTCCTTATAAAGTCAGAGGGATCTATCTAAATGAAGAATACAGATTCGACGAACAATCTTTGCATTTAAGCTTTGAGCAATAAAATCTTGTTGATGGAGTAGGCATAAATGTAGTGGAAAATAAGAAACACTATGGTTATAGTTATGAACAGATATCAACCACTACTACAAAAACTTAAAGACCGTGTGGAGCTTTCGATGCCTGTTTCAATAAGAGAAAAGTATTATATATTTGTCTAAATTGTTTTAAGGAGAATTTTAACGATCTTTAATTTAGATTCCGAACTATGTACAAATAGATGGAATATCAAAAGGCAATGTAAAAAGAAAAGGAGATTATACGAAAACAATAATAATTTGACAAAAAATCGCCTGAAGAAAAAGAATAAATTTTAACAGCGAGATTATTAAAGTAAAAAAAATAGTAAGAAGAACGAAAAAAAAAAGATCGGTTGCAGTGGTTAAAATTCTTTTGTCACTACCTTTTATGCTGTTGTATTTGGTAATAAGTTTGCTGTGAGTGTTGCGAGTGTTGTTATGGCTGCTTGAAGGCTGTTTGAAGTGAATATTTATGCTTTATTGTAAGCTGCATTATTATTAAAAAAAGTATTAAATATTATTCCAGTTTCTCCCACGAAGTGAGTTCCTATTTCTATTACAAGGTTCTATATTCATACCCCTTTTTGGGGATTATACTCTAAATACAATGTTATAAGATAGATATCAAGGAACTCTCTTCGAGGGAAAATACTGTGACGTTACTATGACCTTTCTAGTTTCGTGGGATTCCAATATCACACGCTTATTATTATTTTTTTCTTAATTTATCTATATGCGATTAGTATTTGATGTATATATTTTGTAACTAACATTTTGCATGAACATATATCAAGTATTTCATTTTTTCAATATTCATGAGATTATGATTAATTCCAAAGTTGTTTGTATATTATTTTAATACAACTCATAATGTCGATCCATTAAAAAATGCAGTCGGATTATCTGTGGGTACGCCATGCTCCAGTTTAAGAAGGAGTCAAGGTTAGGTAGCTCTCATTTTATTCAGAAACCATGGTTACTCATTCATGTACGATAGAGCCCCCAACGGTCTTGAAAGACTCGAAATGACCTACAGGTAATTTATTCCTTAAGCAGATCTATTGGAAAGCAATATGATTGGGAGTTAGAGAAATTTAGACTTGGAAAAAAAAGCAACGATAGAGGTAACAAAAAGAGAGGATTCAAGAACTTATTCCGTTTTATCAAAAACCCAATTGCTTACATCGGTTGGAAAACGCATAGATGGATGTTCCCAATGCCTAAAATGCTCACTTATGGCGCAGTTTTATATTGGGCAGCTGTAATTTACTATTGGAAATCTATTTCAGAAGAGTACAAAGAACTTGATGAGGTTTTGCAAAACTATGGTAAAAATGTTGAAGGAACAAGCGGCAGAATGAAAGGTTATCATAACAAGCATCTTTTACACAATCCAAACATGATTGAGGGGCCCATGAGAACTCACTTCTTCCCTGAATTAGTGACTCTTAATCCAACCTGGAAACAAAACATCCGTAAAGAACTTCAACTTACTAATCATTACAACGTAGTCTTTTGATTATCTAACGCAACTCGCTTATAAAATACATTCAAATTGTAATTTAATAAATAGAAGCAGGTTAATAAAATATAAACAGAAAGAAGATTTATTAAAATGTTTTAAAATCAAAATGGGGTATAAGTATCGACAAAACTGTTATTACCAATCTTTAATAAAGGTCTCGGAATTGAGTAATCTCTTTTGTCACTTGCACCTACTTTTAAAGCAACTTCAGGCTGTAACATTAGACTATTGTTTAATGGACTTCGAAAAAAAGATTCATATCCTGTTCTCCTCGCAACTTCTTGTTTTGTTGTTTCAGAAGAGTTAATCATATTTAGAAAGTAGCTGTCTTAATTTCTACCTTAAAATTGTTTTTTAGGGTTATTGAACACATCAAAAGTACGTTACTATATGAGAGTGTGTCTATGAGGTCTAACTTGTGAATCTCTGCGATAGTGATCAAAGTTTACAGCCATCCACTATGGGTTATCATAGCTCGTCCTTCTAAATTGCTTAAAAAATACCCAGTCTTCATTAACATTTCTGATCTCTCCATTTCTATCTATTTATTGAATCTTTTCTTGAGATAGGAATTATCCTTTGGCCATCTAAAAGAATCATCTTTTGTTTATTATACTCGTTGCATTTTGTGGCGATATATAGTAGGCATTTTTTATCTCGGACGAATTGGTGAGAGATTACCATTTCTGTGAAGCTAAATGAGTGAAAGTTTACTTGAGATGGTTAAAAAAATGATTTATCTATATTTTTGTTCATGCTTAGATTAATAAATTTATAATATCACGACATTGGCAAAATCTGGCTGAATAATTATAAACATCATTACTTTTCACAAAAAATATAAGTTATAAAAAAATTAATATTTTGTCTATAGTTTCATTTCATAAAATTAAAAAGTAAGTTTGATATTAATGATAATTTTTATAAATGATGATTAAAATGATGCAGAACATATCTTTCAAAGTTCTTTGAGAACTCCTCCTGCTCCAACTTCCACACTTGGATACTCTTATTGAATGACAGGTCTATCGTTTTAAAATCCAGCATCCGCAGTTCTTTCCATATAAATTAAGTCCTTTTTATGCACGCTCTATCTGTTAGCAAAAATTAGATCACGGTAGCAACCTGATTTGTTAAGTTTCTAAATTAAATTAATTATACCTTGATCAAATTCTAAAGATTTTAAATAGACCAATAACCATTAACGAGTTCTTCAAACATAGGCATACAGTTGACTCTAAATGCTTCTCTTAAAATGGTTAGATGTTTTGATTTTGAAGGAGATGCACTGATAGCTTTTACTTTACTTCCAATACCATAAATAGCAACAAAGTCCCACTATTCAATCGATCCAATCACAAGAATGCTGTCATAAAATTAGCGTGAACCAACATACAATAGTTTTTTATCAAAAAACTTATAACTTTCAAAGGGAACATAAGAAAAAGGAATTCTCTGAATAAATAAGTAATTACCAATGCTAACATGTTTAGACCGACATTGAAACCTTGCTCATAAGCGATTGTTGGGCTATTGCTGACTAATCTTTTATTCAGCAAAAAATATTCATTTGCTGAACTAAGTCCAGCAGAGAAAATACGAATATTATCAGTTCTACCAAAAGTATCTCCGCTTAATCTTTCTTCATGGAAGAAATCAAAATCAGTATATTTTCCATTTTTTACCCATTCCTAAATTTTAAAAGATTTACTGTATTTCCTGCAAAATGATGAGGGAAGATGACAACGCCATCAGCTTTCAATCTAAGTTAGTCAGACAACCGCACAGTCACTGATTATCCATACTTAAGTTTAGGATTTTCAACTATTTTTGATTTTTTCTTATTTCTTTCTTTAATTTCTTCAATTTCTCTTTTCTTAATGTTTTTGTAACTAAATTTATTTGAGAACATTAGATCCTCTTTGATTTTAATGAAAAATTAAATTCCCCTATCAGTATATTATTTTACTATTTTTTTTTCAATTTCTGGGCCAAATACTTCTGACACAGCTGAGTCACGTTATCCATCAATAACTTTAATATTAATATCTGGAAATTAAGTTTTTAGTTCTTTAATAAACTCTAAACTTTATACATTATGTCCCAAAATTAGCAAACTTTTAATAACATTTTTGTTTAAGAAGCAAGCTAGTTTTTAATGCTGTTATTTTGATCTAAGAGGACAGAATACATTTTAAGCCAGATTAACATCTGTTTATTTTTAGTTATTAACAGTTATTGATTCATAAATTGGAACCTTTTGAGTGAGACCAGTCGCAACCATCAAAGCGTCAAATTAAATTTTGGTTCCATCGTTGCAAGTTACATAAGGATAATATTGCTGTGTTATAAATTATTTACTTTATTAATGATTCTAAATGATTAATTATTGAAAACAAAGTCAATACCATAGTACTAGTACCAATCATCACGATAGAAGGAAAGTTTGTTGTATATCTTTTCCTAAAGTTGTTCTTTAATGTAATTTTACATTTATTTCTACGATATAACCAAAGAAGAGTCTTTATCTTTTTTCTTTTTTTCGGCATTTTTTAATTTCAGCTCCTCTTTAATTTTTTTTTAAAGCTCATTATCCTTTTAGTTTAAGTGCAAATTTATGAGTTTTTTATGAAGATAATCTTTTTTATATGGATAATGGAATTATCCTTCCTTCATCACTGTTATTTCACCTTGATATCCGAATTGACGAAGACTGTTTATACAACCGATAGTTGCATAGTCGTCTCCTCCAAGAATTAAAGTTTTTCTTAAATCCTATACATCTCTTTCAGCGAAGTTTGGGGCAATTGAGGTTGGAATTGCCAAAGGATAAATGACTGAAACTATACCCTACTTTTCTTCGGCGAAAAAGATTGGCAAGTTCAAAAGGGCTGGACCATTTTCAATGCTGCCTGATTTAATATCAAATATGCAGCCATGATGTGGGCAAAATAGTTTATCGTTGAAGCAAACTCCTTCTTAGAGAGAGTAAGAGATGTCATCAGAATCGAAAGGCTCTTTATGCGGGCAATTAGCTGAGAAAGCATAAAGTTTATTATTAGATCGAATTACCATAATGGTGCGTTCTTTGCCTTCATGATCCTTGACAGTGATGACCTTTCTCTGCCCTTCTGGTAATTCCTTACCTTCACAGACATCAACCTTTTGCAGTTTCTTGATATATTATTCAAGATTTTAACCGATATCATCTTAAGGTTTACCTGTCGGATTGGCTTTGTTATCTTCGTTGATATTGTTTGGAGATGAGTCAAGTAGATAGGGGTTTTTGAGCAGTGAATAGGCTAGAATAGCTGTGGTGGTAAGTATTTTCCTGGTGGAGAAAAGTCTCTTCCAAAGGGGGCGTACAAAGCGTGAGAACATGATATTATTAATTTAGTTATTGTTTGTTGACAGAATTATATATTATCAAAATCTATCAAAAGGAGAATCGGGAAAAAAAAGCAAAACTTTCAATATATCTAATAATTAGTCAAAAGTAATAAAAATGAAATTGAAATAAAATATCAATTCGCTTTTGATTATTTGAACTATGCTTTTGAGCTGCTTCATATCTCTTCCAACATTTAACTTATATTATCCACCATCTTTTATTCATCGTTAACTAAATTTATCTCCCCTACCATTTAAGATTTTTATTCTATCTTTTGAATAACAATGACATTTCCTTCTTTTAATTCTTCCTCAATCATTGGATTAACTTATAGGTCTCTCTCTATTTAACGATAAATTTCTTCAACAAATAAACTAATTTTTTATGAATTTTGTCTATTGTAAATAAAAGCTGATAATACTCTTTCTTGAACTTCGTTTAAGATACGACTTTTGATTTTCAGGCAAGCGAGAAAGCAGCCATAGAAAATATCTTATGCGGATTCGTTAGTGAGTTGTGGGATTGTCAAGGCCAGGTCGATGAGCTTTGGAACGATCTGTTTAGCCCCTGCAAACCATGGAAATCCTTAGAAAAAGGGGATCATGTAGTGATTGGGAATTGTGAAGTTTAATTTAAACTACAACATCTGCAACAAATCCAACTCTGTTGCTTTTATCACGTCGTTTGATATCTCCCCTCCTAAAGCTGAACTGATGACCTGAATTGTGAAAATTTCAGAGACTGATCTTGACTCACAAAACTATATTAGAAAGGATTTATACCTTGATTGCGATCCAAACACAGCAAATTGCGATAACAGGTAGATCAAAGTTGAAGGGATTGCTGATTTTTTTGAAGAAGACTCCCAGATATGATTTGGCGTAGTAAGAAGTAATGTTGGAAAGTCCAGTGATTTCACAATACTAGGATATGAAGGGGATAAAAATAAATGTGACGAGCAAAGTTGCTCGTGTTAAAGTTCTTACTTAGCTGATAGAGTTTATAAGTCTCTCATAGTTTTCAGGATGAATTTTAAGGACTAATTAGGATGTGGGGATTAGGGGCTGAATAAAAATGTAAATACCTTTTCTGCTTTGCGGTTTCTGGAAATGATTTAGTTGTTCTAGGCCCTGAGCATAGGTATAATGTAATTATGGGATTTTATTAAGAAAAGGCTTTAAGCCCTCAGTAAATGGGATGTTGCTTCAAACTTTGACAGGATAGTCAAAGTTGTTCGTTATGGAAGTTGCTGGTCTAGCCGATATTGTAAAACTCATTTTCTTCATTGATGGCAGCTTTATAATTTGAATTTCATATTTTAGCATATCAACAAATGAAAAGCGCTATACCAAGCCTAATTTTATTTGAGAGTATGTCAATGTTCCAAACTCTTCTCTATGTGTTGTTAATCACCATCAAAACTGAAAATAACATCAACGCCAGCTCCTTTTTAATCATTTAGTTTAAATCATTTGGCGCTTTTTAGTTCAATATGGCGAAGTGACAATTGGTGTTCCAGGATAGTATAAACAGAAGCAACATAATGGAGAAAATACAAAGATGTTTATAATTTATTTATATGAAGAAATTTATTTGAACGATTTAATGGTCAACTGCCGTATTGTATAAATAGTCTGAGTTTAATATGATAATAAGTATAATCATGAGTGCATTTATCCGTTTATTTCTGAATTGTTTCTTCAGCTAATCATCGGGATTTGATAAAGCATTTACTGTAATCGTTTTCCAAGTGATCGATTTAACTAATCACTTTCAGATATTTCAATTATCAGTATATTTATTTAAATAACCCTTATATTATATGATCTGATAAATTCTTTTTGTTCTATATTAATAATTATAGGGTTTTATGATTATATTAGTCTCATCTGACATACTAACCTAATTTTTTAATATAGTCTATATTTAAATCATGTTTGATAAACTAATAACAATTAACTTCCCATCATGGCTAAACATTTAAAATATGTTTATATCTCGAAACTAAAGAAGTCAAACTATCTTACACTCGCTAAACTTATGTTCTCATTGTTAAGTCTAAAGAGTATCAAGATCATGAAAGGATATCGGTCAAGCAAATCGTCATTTAAATTGCACAAAATAGGATTCAACTGATGAATCAAATGGATTTAGTTTGATAAATAAACATGAAGTAGCAGGTGCTACCAAATAATTAAATATCAGAAATATAATAAAGTTTTAACAACTTGTAACTGTTTCATGTTAAAGGCAGATAAGGATGACTTAGATTACATATAGTTATGATGTTTATAATACTTTTTTGCTATTTAATTTATTTAAGAATCACACTGAATTCAAAATTTCAAAGATTATTAATTACCTATCAAATTATTGGCATCTTATTGCTATGATTTACTTCATATTAAAGTTAGTTAACATATGTTTAATTATTAATACTAATATTTTTAAAAATTATATTTGATTTTTTCACATCAATGCACATTCATATCATTCTTGATAGCGTGGAATCATATTCAAAAACTTATTTAATGAATCTTAAACACGCAAAATTTGACTGCTAACCAATTCTACAATTCCCAAACCTACCAATAATTACCATACTGCAAATACTTCAGCTACAAAGAGCAATATCAGCCAGGTTGGTATAAGATAGGTGAGTTGTGCTACTACGCCGACTGAAAGAACAACAATCAACTCTGAATATTAAACGAAATACTTTTGGTGAAGGAGGAGGCTAGATATGAATTGAACAGTTAGTTGATACTATCTCCACAGCGACAGTTGTCCTATTTATTGGTAATTTGTTGGATCAGTTCTTGAGGATTGATGATGAGGATGAGAAGTATGGCTGTGAATAGGAAAGAGATGAAGTTTGGCATGATGAAATAGGTGATGAGAGTGAGATTGATCACTAAAATTCTTTTGACAAGGGGAATATACTCTTTGATTGTAGCTGAATTCATCTAACACTTAATATTATAAGCATAATTGATTTATTAAAAATTTAAGAAATGCTTAATTTTATAGGTCAACTTAGCTTTTTGCTTAAAATAAAATATTTCAACATAAAAATCAAATCTATAAAATTTAAAGAATTGTTTTTATTTTTACTTGCGAAAATAGTTTGTTATTATATTAAAAAAATAAAGAAACATTCATTAATAAATATTTGTATTCACAAAAATTAGCAATGAAAACTCTTAAGATTAAAAAAATTTAATTCCAGTTTTAAAAAGAATGGAGTAGTTGATAAAATTTCAGTTACATAATGGTTTCACAATATTCCTTTATCTATCATTACTTCTGAGTTTGAATTGTAAAACAAATAAATTGATTATAAAAATCAACTAATTTGGTAGTATGAACTGGTTTACATATTTTGAAGTTGAAATAAATCATTGAGAACTGTAATTATTTATTTTACTTCAGATCTCAATTACTTTAGATAATTCAAAATAAATAAAATACGCGAACTCAAAAATGTGTTTATCATAAGTTATAAATAATTTGGAAAAAGATGAAAATACTTCAGCACAACTTGCTCTTCCTTTCCGCCAGCTTATCCCTTATTCCTTAAATTTTTATGTCTGAGTACTGAGCTTTGTGAGAGTAAGTATTTTTTATCTTCTTTTAGAATTCTATCAACTCATTGATCTAGAGATGATTCTTTTTTTTGAAATTTCTCTTACTATCACTTTTCTTTGCTGCATTACTCCTTAAAATTTGTTCTTCTTTCTGTTGATTGTGATGAATTTTTCCATAAAAAGTAACAAGTTAAGGCATTTTGTTTGAAGATTTACCGACTGATTGTCCAAACTTACTTCCATATAGAGTAATGGAACCATTTTGTCCTATTGTATCAGATTTCCTATGATATGGACTGACTGAGACTTGTTTAAGTCTAAAATTGGGCTTTTAACGGGAAGTGTGTTTGAGATAGGCAGTAGCATTCATGGAGATGCTGTTGATCTTCTGTCTGAGTGTGAAATCTGGTGTTTAGTTGTTTTGACGAAGAGTTTCTTTGGTAATCAGTTTCTGCTGATCTTTATTGAACTCATCTTGACAATACTAAATAGAATCCTCAGCACTCTCTTCGTCGATCTCCTCAATTAGATAGTGGTTTTTTCGTCCATCACTGCCAATTTCAATCTTTTGTAGGCAGCTCTCATATAAGTTTTATTCACTTTCATCTCCTTTTTCAGAGGTACAGGTAATGTTTCCAACACTAATGCGGGCCATATAATCTTCAAGACTCATTCCCTTTACGAACCCGATTTCAGTTTAAGTGACTGATTGCTAAGATGTATCGAACATTGCCGAAAGAATTAGTTTTTGATTTATGTGTTAAATAATTATTTAGACATTGGCTAAACTAAATAAGGTTTAATCAGACAAGGTTAAATGTGCCTTAGAATGAGTAGTATTTAAATGGCGAGAATATTCTGTAAGTGGGGCAGCTGATAATTGTTTGTACTCTTATATTGCTCAATTATTACTAGTTAATATATTTAATCATAATGTCCAAATTCAATGTGAAATTCAGCTATGCTGGACAACCTGCTGCTAATGTATATGAGTTGCTATTTAGGTGCAAGAAATACATCGAGGACCCATTCATCTCAACAACCTAGTTTAGACTTACTCAAACCCCAAATACGAATAAATCAATCTTCCAAATGTAGAACATCACCCTGCATAAACTGTCATTCCGGTTGTTCCTACAGTTGATGTCGAATCTAAACCACAATCTCCTCAAATTATTAGGGCTAAATCGAAAGAACACTTACCTAAAGTTACCGTACATGTTCATTCATTCAGCCTTCTGAAATCAAAGAAAAATAAGTGGATAACCTTAAACCAATTTTAAACATTGAGGAAGTGAACGAGAGTTAATTTAAGAACGTAGAGAGCCATAAAAAAGAAGCCAATCACAAAATCTAAAACAGTGAGGAAATAGTTCTGGTAATACGTTATTTTAAAATAGAAAGCCCCCAGCTTCAAATTCTAGCCAAAGAAGGAAGGCGATATTAGTAGAGTTACTAAGAAAGAATATGTGAGAGCAGAAAATGCTTAAAAATATTTGTACAGCGGCATTCCTTAAAAAAGTTAGGACGAGTTTGTTGGCTGTTTTGGATGTATGCGTAAGAAACCCAAATCATACAGCATCTAAAAAGCCCATAAATGATTTATTTCCAATCTTATTTATAGGATTACTGAAAAATAAGTAAAATAATAATTTAACTAAAAAGAAGATATCAATTTTTGATTTGGAATTATCAATCATCTAGACATTATTAGGCATGAAATTTACATTTTTATTATTAAGTTTTTTTAAAAATATCATCTGAATTAATAATTATAATCAATGAAGGCGATTAATGGTTTCTTAAATCTTTTTCATAGAAAGCAGCGCTTCAGTCCATAATACTAAACTTTAAGTTGGCTTAAAAAAGTCATGTTTTTTGGAGCCGGAGGATTCATGATTTCTCTGTCTATCTCAAAATTTATCCAGTCAAGTCTAATTTATGCTTTCGAACCCACATAATAAAACAAACTGCTTATCAAACTTAATCCAGCCCTTGACAGAGTACTCATTTAAGTAAGCAGAGTGTATATCAACCCACCATTCTGATGATATTCGGAATTTTTCAGCGAATGTATGCTAAATACAGATAGTAAGAGCCATATCTAAGAATAGAATAATAATAATTCGATGAGTAAACGTTGCATTGGGTGACTCTTCACGATAAAGCTACACATAATGTCAAATCAAATAAAAAAAATTAAATACCTGTTGTAGTAGTATTTGCTGGTAGCTAAGGATTGGATAATACAGCTAAACATCTCATGTTGGCAGCCTATACTTTAGGATATAGAACTGTAGCAATTGATCCCAAAGATTTTTATGATCAATAAAAAATTCATAGGATTATGGTTCATATTCAGAAACAATATCCTTTGTCAAAAATAATGGGAATTGGAATATAGTATGGTGCCAATCTCTTAATCAACTATGCTGCCAATCATCCAAAGCAACTAACAGCATTAATTTCGATTGGTAATCCTTTTGATTTATTTAAAAGTGAAGCCAATCTGCAAAATTCATGGTTTTGGAGAGAATTGTACAATAGCATGCTGAAGGGGAAAATTTAAAAAGGAAAGAAGATCAATAAAAAATTAGATTAGAAAAACATTAGTTCGTTATTTGAACTTGACAAATTTGTCTATAACATAGATGATGACAAGTATCTCTAATGGAAAATAAAAAATTCCTGCATAAATTCAATTTCTAAGCTATAACAACCAACTCTATTTTTACAATCCAAGGAAGATCCCTTTACTCAGTACCAAATGATTTATACAGACCAATAGAGAATGATGACAGATTTTAGAATTAAAAATGTATATATGTTACTACTCAACGTGGAGGCCATAATTAATGGTTTTAAAATATATGGATGAATAGGGTATTTTATACTATATTTAGTGGCTGATAAGTCCAGTTAAATATTTTTTGAAACTTAATTGTGAGGAAAGGGTCAAAAAAATTCAAGAGTCAGAGAAAAAGAGAGTTCAAGATGAGTTGACCACAAAACGTGCAACAGTATGATAATTAAAATAAATGAGTTTAGTTTATTTGAATCCAAAAAATAAATTCATAATAATGTTGACGAAATCAGAATTTCTTTGCCTTCTTGCTGTGATCTAATACTTTTTGGTTTAGATCAGTAGTTGTTGCTTATTTTTTTGCTTCACATCCCCCTTTCACTGAACTGCATTCAGCTCCCATCAAGTAAATAATAGCTCCAATAACTCCCAAAGAGTGCCACAAAGAAGTGTTGTTTAAGATATCAATGGTTGGTACAACTCTGAAGGTTTCGTGGTGCTGAATCCAAAGAAGGATTGATAGTCCCAAGAATGTTGGAATTTTAAAGCACCAACATTTAAAGAATAGGAAAAGAGCTGAACTGGCGAGAAGTCCTGTAAGTACAAGTCTCAAGTGCTCTTTGATGTGTGCTATGATTTCCGGAGTTAACATCTCACACTTGCAACTTGATAGAGCTTTATTGAGCTGACTATCAAAGCTATTGATTGAAGACTTATCCTGATAAAGAAGGAAGGCTTGGAAGCCGAGTGAGGCAATGATAAGAAGTTTACCCAAGAAGGTGATGAGACCCATTTTTATAAGTGAAGATATTTAAAATAATCAACAAATTTACTTTCCTCTGTTTAAAACTACTTAAAAAAGAAAAATGAATTTTTGTTCAAACTAATAAAAAAAAGATAAAATCAAGTTCAATGTACTTTTGAAAATGCTCATTATTATTTTAAGTGAGACCGAAGGGATATCCTACTTTCTTATTGTTTTAAATCATTTGTAATAATAGTCTTTTTATTGTTTTTGTTTATCTTTAAGCCATGCCTTTATCCATTTTAGGCAATTAAACCAATAAATAGCTAGTTGAATGATTTTTAAATACATTCTCCTGCTGGTTAACCGTTTTTAAATTATCCAACATATTCGATACTTTTTGAACGAAAATGACCATAACCATGAGGATATCCATTTTTAAACTATCCTTAATAAATTGATTATTTGTTCACTAACACTCCTTTACCTTCGGCTCTAGGCAAATATGCAAGACTGTTTTTTATTGATCCATAGTATAGTACACTATCTGGGTATATGATAAGTGTTTTCTATGAAAAAACATAGTATTAATTGATTTTTGTAGCGATAATGATGGGAGTTGTCGAGATTGATTTATCGCGGATATAGAAGAAGCACTATCCGATTGGTCGATCCCTTTGAATATTACCATACAGGTAAAGATTGAACTTTAAAGTTTAGTACCATTGATAAGTGTTGTCTTTGGTACAATCAATCACATCAAACTTTTTTTCTTTATTAGCAGTTAAATACTGATTTTTTGAAAGAGCTGTTGATGCTGTTATTAGATTTCAATGAGTTTGTCTATCTTGATGAAGGTGGGAACGATAGGATTGAATTAACCTACTTCATCCTATTCTTTAATGTCCGAACACATGTTATTGCCCATAACGTGCTTTATAATAAACTTATAGTTTGGATTCCAACAGAGTCAAAATATATTTTATTTCGATCATTTCTTTTCCACTGCATTAATTTTTTTAGGCACTATATACTCCTCCTCTTCTTCTTGTTTACTGTTATGCTTTTCTTATTCTTTTTTCTCTTCAAGACCGAGTCCTTTCATCAATTTGATGAGCTAATCTTCTTGATATTCGACAATACTTAAATCTCTTACAAAATTGAATGCTTAAGAGAACATAGTTTTCAATTCGTTCGTTTTGCACGTTTTTATTCTATCCACTCCTTCTTAAGTAAATCTTAATTACAATTAATACTTGATATTAAATCCTTTCTTTTCTTCTGAGTTCATAATGGCAATGATATCTGCTGCAATATCTTCCCCTTTACTTATCAATAATTTTTTTATTTTGGCAAATTCCTACTCTTCATCGGTTTCATATACTATGCTACTGGCTATGTAGTAATTTTAGTGAATTTTAAAATGGTGAGTATGTTTAAATCTTAATACTCCTGTGTCTCTTTTTCTTCTTTCCATCATATCTTTAATTTTATCGAGTACATGTTTTTCTTCCCTGATTTTTTAAGAAAGATCAATTCTAAACAAAGTATTTTTACTCATTACATTGAATTGATTACGAAACAATTGTTCTTTATAAAGACGAATCCATTCTTAGTGTTTACACTCATAACAATATTTTTATTCTCCATTGTTAGCAAAGAGTTAATAAATTTAGGAGACTTCACATTCTGACTTTTTTTACAATTATCTCAATGTGTTCATTGCATTTTTGTATTGCTGGACTTCACATTTAGAGTTAATTTTATAATTTCTGTTATCTTTTAGCTGATTAAAAATGATTGGCTTGACCATGGAGGAGGTAACTAATGCTTTGAAGTTTTGCTGACTGGTACATTTTTTGAGATAAGCATACTTAAATTAAAGTTAGATTGAATCAGATTTGTATTATCTCTCATCTAGTATGCTTGCAAGATCTTAGATTATTGGATTGAACTCAAAGTAATAGGATTATCCTTTCATTTAAAATAAAAATAAAAATAATAAATAATTATTATTTGTGAAGCTACAGACATTCATCAAAATCAAATTTTGAATTTGTGATTGATTATAGTCAGCCACAGAAATTTAATATAAAAATATGAATGAAAGAGAGAGAAGACTAAAATATATTTAACTTTAACTTACATAAATGTATTAAGACTTATTCGGAGGAAAATATATACCAGGCTTGCAAAATTCAGAAAAAGCCTAATTTAACACCATCATTGAAGCATTTCGCTAAAGAATTTATCATATCAGACAAACTCAGGAGGAAAGATAGAAAAAATAAAAAAAGAAAGGATTTAAGCAATCAGCAGAACAAGTGAGACTCAATCAGGAAATTAGAGATTAAATTAAAAAGGCAGAGACTATTTTAGGAGAAGCTGTTCGACGAATGAATACTGATTTAAAAGGAAAATAAAAAGGACTTACCAAAAAAATGTAGCAAAATCGTTAGCAAGCAATAAAAAATTGTTATGAACTTTTAAAGGATGTGAAAGAGATAGATGAAGGAGGGGTTTATAAACCTCCGAAGCCCCAGCAAACTTTATAACAAATTAAAAGTAATAAGATTGTAAATTAGAGCTGGTGAATAGAAAATAAGATAACGATGAGATAAACTCTGAGTAATAAAATGCTCTGGATGCAATAAAAATAAAAGATCAAAATATTGATAAATTGCTTGATGAGGTCATCGATGTCGATGGAGAAATAAAACGAAATTTAATGAATACAAACTAAATGATTGGAATCACTGATTAAAAAATAAAAAATAATATGAGCAAAGCCACCAAATTGGATACTCAAGTTAGAAAGGCCAATAGTGATTTAGTGTAAGTTCTTAAAAATGTAACTTTAATTTTACTAAGTACCGTAGACCAAATAAACTTTGCTTAGATATTACCTTTGTCCTTCTTCTTTTAGCTTTGATTGGAGTAATTATAAACATGATCAAGAACGGAGGTTTTTGATAAAAATATAACTGTTATTATTAAATCATCTGGCACTAAACGGTCTTGCTGTTTCATTAAGTCTTTGTGTTGCATTACCCGTATATTTACATCTGCTGATGTTAGCTTTCCATTTTTCCATTTATCTATGATTGATTTCAAATTTGCGAAAACTCATGGATGACGATGCATCTCTCAGTCTAACAACTAGTTTCTTAATTAAAGTTATATTACTTTATTTTCTTCATCGATTTGTTCTGTAATTTTTTTTAAATAGTCTCCATAAAGTGACTCCTTTTCAAAATGTCTTTGTGAGCCTGACCTTGGTCTGCTTTTAGTATACATCATTCTTCTAACTAAGTCTTTATTTTCTGTTTGTATTTAATGTTAATGTTCTGTTTTAGTTATCTTTTACATTGTGCTAATTGCTTAGTTTTTGGTTTGACTATCAAAAATTAATAGTGTGCTGGTGAAGTCACATTGACTTGCCCTTTTATTATTCTTAAGGCTGTTCTATGTTTCAGGTAAGATTCCTGCTTCATTTTATGATCTAAAATTCTGTTAGAGGCAATGATGTTCCACATGTAATATTAATTTATTATAACGCCTATATAATTATCAACTCAATCGAGTTAGCTCAAACAGTAATATAGAGATAGCAGACAGTTTAGATAATAAATTATATAGAACAGATGTTAGTTATTTTCAAATTCGATAGTTTGCTAAAGTATAACTAGATTTAGATATTAATTTAAGAAACCCCAAATTTTATGATCTAAAAATAAATAACAATATCGTTATCAACTATTATTGTATCTATAATGTCAGTTACATCTGTATAAATTTTACTGAATGTAAAATTTGAAGGTCGATATTATTTTTTCCTGCGAAAACTGTTTTTAATAAAAAAAAGAGTGAAATCGAAGAATTGCCAAAATTTTTGAAAATCTGTCATTTTATCTCAAAATATGTTGATCTCATTGAGAAATTATTTTTGAATTTATCATGATTCTATTTTTATAGTTTTGAATTTAAGACTGTATTTTGAAGTAATTGACTCAATACTCATAAAGACTGTTTAACCTTTGAGTAAAAACAACTGAAAGATCCATTTTTTTGCAAGCATGATTAGTTTAGTAGTTCTGCCACTTAATTAAGTAATTTATGAATAAAATAGAAAAAGAGTGTGAAATGATTTTATATTGAGATACTTTATGTTTCAACTGAATCGGCTCTGTAAAAAAGAATGCTAGTGCTATAGTTTACGGCTAAATATTTAAATAATTTTGAGGAAAAAATGTTTAAGATGTTGTAAAATGTATTAACTAACATTATTAAATGATATGCTTTTCAAATTAAACATAAAGTAGGAAGATAATAAATTCATCAAAATATCTGATAGTTATTGTTAAAAGAAATAAAAAACTCAGAGATAGAAAGGGTTTTTTGTTGTATTAAAACTAGAAGCGAGCCAAGGTGATATATCAATATTTTTGTGCATATTTTTTGTTTTTTTAATTGGATCCAATAAATTTATTTTAGTTTTCAACTTATTTATTTCTTTCATCGCTTCTTTATCAATACTATTTTATGGTGATTCGCGAATGTGTTTCTATATTGTATTTGAAGCTATCTTAAATAGTTACGATTTTAGTTTATGATGTTGTTGCTTGTTGGAAAGATAGGGGAGATTGATAGAAATGCAAAGGGGTCTCACAGAAATCTATCTTTGAATTCTATTTATTAACTAAAAATTTGTTCTTTTCTTCTATGATTGGCTATTTATCACAATTAATTTCAAGTCATCTCTTTTTGATTGTTCAGATTTATAGGATTAAATAGTTGATATTTTGTCAAGAGGAGATGTTCTTTGTTTTTCTTTCAAACTAATGTTATCAATGCTTGGTTTTAAAACTGAAGCCTTCATATTTCTCTATTTAACTGCTTTTGACAGATTTAACTATTTTTGAAGGCTTATCGATCTTTTGATTTTATTGTATTAGTCTTTCTCAATTGATTTCCATCGAGACAGTTGTAGATTCAAAGAGTTTTCATGATGATTAAGCTTCTTCCGAGCTAAAAATAATTATTTTTAAATCTTCAGTTCCTCTTACCTTCTTCCTTCAGTCTAAACTCTGCAATTAAACATTTTTTTGGGTGAGAATATTTCTTTGCCATAAATGTTGGGCTGTGTTTTAAGTCTTTTCATGTAAATGCGATTGCAATCTCTACTGAGTTCAATCCTCATGGACTAAATGACAAGTAATTCTTTATGGCTGGACTATTGCATATAATGTTAAGTCTAAAATCATAATAGTGATTTGCTTTCTTTTCTCTAAATAAAATTAACGATAAATACTTTAATCATTTAACAATCACAATTGCACTCTTTAAACTTTCAATAAAGTTATTGAATGTGCATTAGAAAAAGTCCTATCTTAGCAAGGTTGTCAGCAGCTAACTGTAGGGGCCTTTTTTGTGGAAGGTACGAATTAGTAATGGTTGATACATTCCTCCGTTTAGACTACTTCTTCGACGAAGTTAAGCTATTATATTTGCTACTCTGATGCTATGAGAAGTTTATAGTTCAGGTAATCCTCCCAATTCGATATCTTATAAGTTAGTGCAGTCAAATAGATCATTCAATAGTTCATCTGACGCTTGACTTTGAACCAAAATATTTATTTGATCTCCAGAGTCGTATAGATAAATTCCATTATCATCAATTGATTGCTTTGTGAGTGCCAAATTGCGTGGAAGAACTGAAATTTTAGGTGCATCTTCAGATTAGTCTTAGTTTTATAAAAAATCTCCTGGAAGAATATCGCCTTCATATATGTCATGAGTGAGAGGATATAGTTTAGAATAATAGCGAGTTGCAAAAAAATAAGGATTTGCTGAATTTATTTGAAGATATTAATTGATTCTATAGTCAGCACTCACTTTGATGTAGTTAAGGAAAAGTCGACTATTTAGAATTGTGTGAATGTAAGACAATGCCCATGTAAGATTAGCAGGAAGGGAAAGATCATTAACTTTACCCATTCGACCAGTAGGACATTTTGATCTGAACTATCCAATCATTGTGCCAAGCCAAGCAATAGCCTATTCTCTGATTTTAGCTGGTTAAAATTTAAGCAATTTGGAAGTATGAGTTCTAACAAATATCTATATAATCGTAATCGTACATTGGCGAAGGTCAAATAATCGAGTGAATCATAAACAGGTTCCATCCTTGAACTTACTTAAAATTTATAAGTAATAACTCTGATTCTTCGTTCTCCATGAGCGGTAGTATACATTATTGCAAATTGAATGAACGCTCCTAAATTATCCTACAATCTGTTTTAATTTAAAATTACTTTTCTTATTGCTACAACTCAACTGTAAAGGAACTAGTTGAATCAACAACTGATAACCCTACATCTCTAGTTTCTCTGAGACCATCAGGAGCACCATAGCGTAGTACTGACAGTCCATTAGAAGCTCTACATGCAAAATCAGCGTCATAGTGGCAAACTTTGGTTATTGAATGAAAAATGCTATAGTAAAGATGTTAACCGTGTCTAGATAATGATTAAAATACATATCGCTGTTGAAAGTAGAGTAAAGATGAAGTCCACCGCCTGTATTGGAGGAAAGAAAATGGGTAGTTGCTAATTAGTGACTTACTAAATTATCTTTGCTGAAGTAAAAATGTTAAATGCCTATTCTACTTTTTACAAATTATCTGGCTAAATCGTATATACCATTATGAAGTGGGCGTAAAGGTAATTTAGATTATTATTAGTTTCTCAGCCTTATAGAGCAAGATCCTGTGCGTGGGTCAAGGAAAGAAAATAACAGAATTCTACCTGTTTATTGTTCAAATAGCTATTTTACACATTTCAAAGCATTAATGTAATTTGCACTATGGGTAAATTTGCTCTGTTTCCATGCACTATCCGCATATTTTTGGAGAAAATCTAGCATTCCAGTTAATTGATCGCGGCTATTATTTGGATCAACTAAAAATTATTCATCGCTAAGAGGGCAACAAAACATATTATCTTTGTTATTAGGAACCATAAAAATAATTGGTTACGAATTTTCATTGATGGGAGGTCTAATAAACCCGACCCCATTATCGCTGTAAAATACAATACCAACTCTTACTTTATCTTCGAATTAATGACTTTGAAATACGCTTTTTAAACTATTGATAATACTTCCAAATATTCCCAATTCTATTATTGGCATACTTAGTTCGATGACTGCGATCATTTTGATGATATCTGTACGCTTTTTGTAATAGAATTTATCAGCTACTTTGAAATCTAAAATGCATTGAGTTGCGATATCAGTGCTTTGCAAATTGGTTTTATCGAGGTTTTCGTCAATTGCAAATCTTAATCCACACATGTTGCAGGTTGCAGAGCGTCTAGTCCCATCAAATTGGAAATAAGGATTTACATAAGCTTTACATCTTGTGCATCTAAGAGGGGAATTAAGATCAACAACATGAACTTGCTAGTTCGCGAAGGGAGTTATCCAGGCTCCAATCGGCAAAATTGTTTTACGAGGTTGACTATGAAGAACTATATTGGTGGTTCTAATGAAGCAAGGATCAACTTCGGAATCTTTGATTATGTAGAGACTTTCAGGAGGAGGTAAGGAATGTTAATTTTTTCTAAAAGTGTTGCGATCGTATGACTTGTAAGTGTTTGTTGGTTCGAAGATGGGTCTATAATTTTGATTGATGCTGAAGTTATTTGATTGAGGAGAAGTTGCTCCTGAATTTTGAGAATGCTGAGTTTCTTGAGTTTGTTCAGCTTGCGTCTCAGTGGTATCAACTCTTCGTTTTTGCAGGTGATGCAATCTATGAGCCATCAAATTTAAGTTTACAATTTCCACGTTAAATCACTGATTGAAGATATTGCTGAATCAAAAAAATCAAATTATCAGTTTGTGTATTGTTTTAGGATTTCCTAGAGTTAGCGGATATGTGCATCTTTTCGTTATATTGAACGTTAAACGAGTGAAATTTTTTATTTCAAAAGACTTAAAACTTCTTTCAGTTCATCTGCTTTGGAGGTTGCGTATAGTTTATTTCCCATTCCTTGAATTTATTTATTTTGTTCGTTCATAAATGGTTCATTTTGCATTTTATTTTCTTATTCCTTTGCCTTATTATCTTCCATCACCGATTTAAATTCAAAGAGAAGTGCTTCAACTGCTAGAGGAGTGCAAGAACTAAGTCTTTTGCAATCCTCAGCAGTGAGAGTTAGTCCAAGTCTGTTCAATACTTTATCTACATAGTGTTGTAATTACTATTGAGAGTGGTCCAATTAGATAGTTTTGATTTGATTGCGTTCGTGGGAGGGTAGTTATGAAGTTCAACGAGTTTAGGGAAGTACTGATAAATGACTTCTGCCATCATAGTGCCATCTGAAAAATCTCGACTGATATTCCTTGAGTTAGAAAGTTATACTTTTTGGGTTTGGACAACTCAAGAGAGTCAACCCAATCATAGAGTTCATCCAGTTCTCGTTCCTTGAGCAGTTTATCAGTAATCATTCAAATTACGATTCGATCAATAACTAACTATAATCATAATTTTGGAGAAACTAAGATTGGTTATTAATAATAGTTTGATGTTGATAATGAAAATGTAAGTAGTCATATGCAAATAAATTTATTCTGATAGTCTAGATTTTGATAATAATAATAATGGATTATTTGAATAGATTTATACTCATCAGCTTTGCTGTTGGGAAAACTATTAGTATCTCAATCAGAAATCATCAAAATACAATCAGCGGTCATCTTTACTACAATGATTACTAAGCAATGAATGACAACGAGGACACTTTCAATATCATTGTGTTTTGTATGGTTTGCGCATTCATGGCAGTTTCATGCTATTTTTGCTACCAATGTAGAAGGAATAGATATAATCAAAACAATACAATCATTAGTCCCGCCTTGCAACAGCCCAATTACAATTTTGCCAACAATCAATACAACTCACCTCCACTGCCAGTCTATCAAAATAATTATTCGAACAATTATCCAAATAACTATCCATTCAACAACGCTCAACCTGTATTACCCTTTCATTAGGATAATGCAAATTATGCTTCCAATGGAGAAAATCCTTATCTTGTAAGAACTCCTAAAAATTTATCATCAGATAAAAATAATTAAGTTTTTGAGATAAATGGAAGATAAAATCTGAAATAAAAATGTGTAATTTGTAATAATTCTCTTGATAAAAACGGTTAAACATCGAGGATGATGGTTAATTGCAGTTATTCTCATATATTTCATACAAGTTGTCTCAGTTCATATAGAGCCAACATTGTTAGAGCTTCAGGAAAATTTGCTAATGCTTCTTAATGTCCTAAATGTAAATAAAATTATTCAAATATTGTGAGATTATATTGCTAAAAATGCAGGAAGAACTATATGGAAATAAATATTGTATAAAACAGCGATGAGTCAGGATTCATTATGATGGATGTTATTAATGCCAAAAATGGGCAAAGATGTAATAGCTGCACTTGAAGCATTGATTTTTATTTGATTCAGAATATTAAACAAAACTATAAATATAGTTATATAGTCTACATCATTAGCCTTCACTATTTTAATAAATTTTCATTTCTTCTACATCTGAAATTTACTCCTTTGCCCCTCCAGTATTAGGCATTCTAATCAATTTGTCAATTGGCTCAAATAATTATCTTTATTCATTTGAAAATTATTCATCTTATTGGTTAATTTGCTGTTGATCTCCTTTATTTTCGCTATTATTGCGAATAATGGGAAAGCGATCAGTTAGTCCATTGACTTTGTTAGCATACTAATTTTTGAATTTGATGCCTCTGAAATTTTTGCGAGCCATTTAAATATTGGGGAAGCATATTTTGAGTTGGTTGGTGAGTTCCATCTGAATACGACTAATATAATCAATTTGAACAACTCTTTTACTTTAATGAGACCATGATAAATAGCAATTCAATATAATTTTCTTTTGAATCTAGGATCTTTCAGAATATTCAACCATTTTGGTTAGATGATCAAATGTAAACTATTTGATGAAATAGAACTATTGTTTTAGCTTTTGCTTGTAAGATTGGCTATTCTCATTCTGGGAAAATCGCTCTGACCACATTGATGGCTATCTTTGAAGGGCAGGAGAAGTACCATTTTTCAAAGATACCAAATCTTCCCAATCTTGAGCAGGAGGATAACTTTCCGTTTCTTTATAATTGCTCATTTTTCCAGTTTTGGTTCTCCTATCAAATTTAGTTTTTTTCTGATTAATTCTGCTTGCTTTTAGATTGGCCAACTGATCTTAGCTGATCCAGTTGCTGAGTTATATTTCCATTAATCTTCTAGTTTCATAAATCAGATCATCATCTGGATTATAAAAACTTATTTTTTCAATTAGGGCATCATAAATTCTTTTGATTCTATCAAGTGAATTCGCGTTTTTGTCAAGTATAAGTTTGACCAAGTTTAATAGTTCGTTGACTAGATTATTGATGTTGCCAATTTTGCTGATGCAGATTTGATTTTAATCTAGTAGACGGTCTCTAACGCGAGAATATTGCCCTAGATGCAAATATATAAGTATAGTTGGCTAATAACAAACACTAAATTAATTGAATTTGTGGATAAGTTAATAAAGAAAGAGACAGTCAATATTAAGTACTTCTATCTATCTCTTGATCACAGTTTATTAAAGATATTCAAGTGGGTATTTGTTGAGATGGACTTCATTTATTAAATCATATATATTTATTAGTGATGAACATTCTGTACAACTACTTCATCGGCAATACAGGTGCCAATTACGTAGAAGTTGGCTTCTCCGATAGAGAGGGTCAAGCAATGGCTTGGCTTGCAGAACAAAAACCCAAAGGAAAGTTTTACGGAACACTTGTTGGAGGATTCATGGCCTTTTCATGGGGACATTGGCACGAACGCATTTTTGCTCACTTTGGCTTAAAGTGCAAAAGACTCTATACTCAGCTTGCCATTCTCGGCGTACCTTTTTAATTACCAAGATTTTTATTACTGCTGGAGATTATTTAATTTGCCGACCTCGTTACGGAGCCAACGAGTATTTCGCCAATAACTTGCTACTCAACAACAATCTCTTCACTGGAAATCTTCACTCTCTTGTGTATTTATTAATCTATTTAGCGATAACTTTGAAGTTTTGAATCGTAAATTCACCAAAGAAGAGGTCGAAATTTTCAACCAGCGCGCTAAAGCCATGAAATCTATCATTCCCCTCGATCAAAGGAAGTGGATCTTCAATCCTCTCATTGAAACCCAAGAGGAATTCGAACGTAGACGCAAACTCAATCTTACCGCTCCTTGGGAAGATGCCCATATCAAAAAAATCATTCAATCCGAGAATCAGGACAAATCACATATTGTTTACGGTCCTCAAGAGTTGGGTAAACTCATCGACGAGAGTGGTCAGAAACTCGGCATCGTCAAAGACCATACCTTCGGTTGGAAACCTCTCTGATAGATATAGAAAGATCAGATATCACCAATAATAATAAAACATACACTTTTTCCTGATATAAACTGGGGGAACATTAATAACTAATCAATTAACAATAATAAGTTAAATATTAAATTAAATGCAGAAGATTTCTTTTTGTCTGCAATTAAATACTTTATCTTGAAAATTGAAATGTAAAGAAAGACATGTTAATTTAGATTGTAAAACATCATTCATTATCCTGAGACTTCAGTAAATCGTAATATGCGGTCTGGTAATGATTGTGAAGTTAAAGATGTCGATCTGCCATGTTCTGAAGATGCTGCAGTTATGAAATTTTGTCAGTTACAATTCCTGCAATCGAACTCACTAAAGTTATTCTAATTGGCTCACATTTGCATTTGTATTCTTGGTTTTCCAAATTTTACTCTTTTTCGCCATTTTCATCTTAATAGTAACTTAGAGAATAACTTTATCCATTTTATTCATCAACTTCTTTCATAACTGGAGAATTTTTTTACGAAAATTGTTGCATAAAATGATTTAAAAAATTCTGATAAGTTTATTTGCTTTAACGTATAATTTTTTAGCAGGACTTCTTTTCAATTTTAAACTTAAGTTTTTTGATGGTTCGATATATGACGCTATAGGCTTCATAATCTTAATAAAAGAGTTATTACTGTTTTTAGCTTAATACATTTCTAAAAGAGCGTCGGTCTTGATATCGTTTATGAAACCTGTGCTCTTTTTGAGAAAATATTTAACAATCAGTTTCAGCAAATAACGAATATTACCATAGAAATAGTTTTTGATCTTCGTCTGAGTTCTATATCAAATCGTTAATACCTGCCGGGAAGATGTCTTTGCAATAAAAACCACTTGTTTCCGTATTCACTGTACTTGCTGTATAAGGTTTATAATTCCTCCGAACTCCAAAGTTATTTGTTAACGTTGGGGTCCAAATGATTTATATATCTAAAAATATTAAGCTGTTCTACCTTTCTCTACACTAAACGTCAGTCCTGTCAAAGCCTTTTCTTCTAAGTTCTTGAGAAGCTTTCTTCCACTTTTTGCTCTTGATGGTGCTGCTGATTCGTATAAGTATCTAGTCTTCCTGAATGAGTGTGAGAATACTTATGGTGCCCATATTTTAAGTTTTCCCATGCAACAAAGTAAATAATAAGAACAATATATTAAAATTTAACACAGACTCTCAGAAGGTGAAAGAATGATCTTTTGATAGCTCATTATCTTAGTTATAAAATTGGAAGAAAAACTCCTACGATAAATTAAACCCATTGCAATAATTCTAATTAATTTTCATGGTTTTTACTAATCATCTCATCAGAAAAATATAAAATATTTTATTGTAAATATTTTAATTTTTTTCAATTAATTGGTAGATGATTTAGTTTTTAAATATTTTAGTATTGTATGCGTTTGATTTAAGCTTTACAATTTTTATTTATAAAGAATAATAGTAATAACATGTTTCTTTACAATATATAATTTATAGCTGAAATTTAAAAGTAAAAATGTTAAAAACAATATCAAACTCACTGTTTTTTAATTTATATCCAAAATAACATCAGTCAATTAAATTACATTTTCTAAAATTAACTTTACAGTTTTAACGTTTTTGTCTAATCACCTTAAATAAGTATTTGCTATGAATATAGCCCTTTTGATTATAAAAGATTAAAAATTAAGTAATTATTTGCTTTGATAGTTTATTCTTAATTAATTTGAGATAAATGATTACATTGAAACTAGAATTATAAAATTGAATTCAATATAATAAACCAAAATATAAAAAGAAATTTTTTTATAAATGAGTAGGAAAATCAATAAAATAGCTATCACCTAAAAATTAATATAATTTATCAATTTTTTATAAAAAATAAGAATTGTTTACTAAATTCATTATTTAACAATAGTTTAAAAATCAAATTTACAATCCTAATTTTTAGTATTAATTGATATCAACATCAATGATTAAACTAATAATCTTTCTTTTGACGATCGTCATCTGCTCCTCGCAAAATAGAGTCATTTAAATTACTACAGTTAACGTTCAGCTCGTTCTTAGATCAGTAGGAAAATTGTATCTATTGCTGCATAATCCTAGTTGTCCTCACTCTCGTGATTATATCAAAAATTATTTGCTCACAAAAACTGAAATGAACCTGGGAATGACTGACTGCTCAAGAGAAGGATTGCTTTGTGATCATCTCAACATCACCCATTATCCAACTTTAGGAATTTTATCAAATGTTTCCTTTACCATTATTGACGAGCAACTATTTTTAGCAAACGAAGAATTGATACCTTAAAATGATCCAAAAATAATCACTAATAGTATCCTCAATCGTTTAAGAAATGATCCTAATTGGGCTGCTGTAATTTTGGAAGAGTAAAAGCTTCCTACTCTCGATAAAGTGGAGGATAGTGAAAATAAAGGTATTTTTTATATATAAAATCCATCTAAATTACATGAGAGTTTGACTCAAATGGTGGGACAAAAGATTGGCTGTTGGATTTTATAAAAGAAAGCTGAAAGCATTAATAAATATTACTGTGGTAGTGGATATAATAGTGAATAAATTTTAAAATATGTTTAAAATCTCAACAAAGGACGCTTAATTCCTCATATTTTTACTGCTGATAAAAATCATACTTATCTGCCCCAAACATAACTGAGTCAAATGATAAAAGATATTGGAGTCAAATACAATAAGTGCAAATTGGTTTATTTTTTTTCAAAGAATTGTTAGCATTGCTCATTGAGAGATGTGTAAACTATTGGCTCTCTTCTCACATAGCTTAAAATATAAAACAAATTTTCACTTTATATTTATGACATAGATTCTGAATAATTACCAACGATTTTCAAGTTGAGAAGAGTTCCATAATTAGTTTAATTTTGCAATTCTTAGGCCATTTTCTATGGTAACTTGTTTACAATTAAATCTTTGACCAAATTTCTATAAAGAAATCGTTAACTTGATAACTCAAAGTCAGAATAACTATGATTATTATTAAATATTTGATAATTAATATGGCATAATTATTAAATTACTTATTTTCCATAACAATGCCTTTTGCAAATATTCATTTTTTAATCAATTGCAATATCATACTATATCAAATTACTTATTTTCTCCACAGCTTATCCAAATTGGTATAAATTCTATGTCATATTAACAAAAATTATTGCATATTTTCTATATTGCTGCTTTCATAATAAAGAATCAATCGCAGCTTAATATTGAAAATGTTTTAAGTTAAAGTATTAAATATTACAGAATAAGAAGTTGCTGAGAATTATTACAAATTTTACTATCTGATCATTCTGAACATAATACCAAATTTAGAAAATTGCGTTAAAGACTTTGTTTAAATTAAGCCCATAATATTCTTTATTTGAAAAATTAAGTGACGTAGAATGATAGTCTCAATTGATTACTTTTGATTTTTAAGAAACAGAAGACCATTAAATTATGTTGGAAAAGAAGTTATCTTGAAAGTAACTCAATTCTACATGCTCATTTAATAAGGATAGATATAAATCAATCGAATGAGATTAATTCTTGAATAAACATTTAAGCTCTTCCATATAAGCTCACTTGTTCACAGTTATGATTAAACATTAAAAGATGAAATTCTTAAAAGTTCATCCGGAACCAAATAACTTATGAATTCGGATTTGCTGTAATCGTATTCTTTGGAGGAAGGATATAATCCATCAGGCGATGAAAATAAGTGGTGGATAAAAAGAAGCAAAGTTATTGTAATAGTATTGATTTCATAATTTCAATATTATAATTTATTTATCACAATTCAATCTGAAAAGAAAGGGAAAAATAATAATAAACTGATCTGCACATACCTTATTGATAGTTATTTTTCATAATTTATAACTGGCTGAGTCTTAAGCGTTGGCATTTTGTACTTATTGATAATTAGTAAATTTGTAAAACATATTCAACAATTCAACATTTTTCTGATTTTCCTAAATATAAATTTATTTTAATAATGCTGAACTATTGAGAAATAATAATTGAACGGAATTCAATATGAGTAATGTTATTTTTTATTAATGACATTAATTATAATCAAATTGAACAAAATTGATTTTAATTACTTATAGCGAAAATTTGATAGCCATATTGACCATTCATGTTCAGTAGTCATTGAGAGAGACAGAAACTCTTTAATATATTTGATTTATTCTCCACTAGACCATATTTTAAATTTATTTGTTTTGATATTTCTATAATTATAACTAGTCTAATGGCAAAAACTCTCAATAGTCAAGCCTGTAGAAAAGATAGTGAAGAATAAGAGAGTCAATAATCGATGAGCTAATCTTCTGATTTTTCACTATAAAAAAATAAACGCTTGTAAAGAAAAGCTTTCAAAAAACGAATCACTCGTATTGTTCATACATCCTGTTTTTTCTATATCACTCCTTTCGGTGAAAAAAAGACTGTTGTTTATCAGCAACAGCGGGAATCTCAGATGAGTGATCGTTCTGTCTTGAAAAACATAGCAAGAAGGCAAGCATAGGAATATAGTTCAAAGATAATAAGTGAAGTGGAACAGTCGACTGGATATTATATAAAAAGTCCTCAGCAAAGAGATGATCACTACCAACAGCAAACAAACTTATTTTGTTATGTGGGCGCTTCTTACTCTAAATACTTTGCTGTCATTTGAAAAGTTGTTGCATATAATTTATATTCTATTCACTTTATAATTAAGGAATTTAGTCAAACTGCCAAAAATAGTAAAAATTGCAGATCCTTACAATAAACTATTGCCTCTAATATTTGTTTCGATTTTAGATAAAAAAATATGAAAAATTTCATTTTTAAAGTTTAATATTTAAAGTTTTTACTTTAAAGTTCCACTTTGATCGATAATTGTATTCAATAACTTTACTTCATTATTTGTTATGGAATTAGATATTAAATTTTCTATATAGGCAGAATAAAGTTTTTTGAAAAATAATATTATTTTTCAATATTTTTCATAGGGAAAAGTAAATGCTTCAATTGAATACAAAAAACAACTTTGTATATTTAGCAAAAAACTCGAAACTTCAAACAAATTGGTTTTCGAAAAATTTGCATAATATTGAAAAATTATTCCTTTATACAATTTACGAATAAATTCAAAGTGATTAAGAAAAGATATCACGGCTGATAGAGAATGGTGTATAATTAATTCAAAAATCATACCAGAAATATAAGATTGAACATTAATACATCTTTTAAAACCGAGCTTTTAAGGAAATTTAAAGTTTAGAAAAACCAAGAGAGAATAAAAACATCCCAACCAGGACTCGAACCTGGATCTAAAGTGCCGGAAACTTTCATGCTACCCTTATACCATTGGGATTTGGTAGTAGCAGCATAGCCTATTTAACTTTCTGCTGATCAAGAATTTAAGGACTTTCTATATTTGAATCATTTTTAAAATTCATGTCACTATAAGCCACTCTCATTATGATGGATAACTCTGCATATGCTATCAATGGAGACTATGAACCCACTCGTTGGGAAAGCGAAGTCGATGCTGCCTCACTGCTCATTCAAGCCAAGTTAGAAGCTAATCAACAATCATCAGTTGGAGTCGGATTGATTGGGGGAAACCAAGTTCAAATTCTTTGCACTCTAACTTCAGACTCGGTCAAGGCAAACTCATTTCTCTTCGGAGTTAAATGTAGTGGCTAATTACACTTCACTCAAGTTTTAATTTATCGATATAGGCAATTCAAATCGGGGCACTTTCTCTAAAGCATCGATCTAATGAAACTCAAAAGCAAAGAATGGTATGTTTTATCGCATCTACGATCAAATAAGATGTATAGACACTTAAAATATTAGCAAAAAAATTAAAGAAAAATGGAGTTGCAGTTGATTTGATATGCTTTGGAGATGTAAGTGAAGAACAACTTAACAAAGCTCAAATTTTTGTTACAACTCTTCAAAATGATGATAATTCTCATTGTATTGTTGCTCAACCTGGAGAAAATTTAAGTGATAAACTTATTGGAAGTGAAATTTTTGGAGGAAATGGAGGAAATCCAGGAGGAATAGGAAATTTAGATGAAGAAGATCCAGATTTAGCTGCTGCAATTAGAATGAGTTTAGAAGAAAGTCAGCAACAGGCACCGTCAATTCAGCCGCAAGCTCAACAGCAACCAATTATTCAAGCCCCTCAGCCTTCAGGAAAAACTCAACCCTAAGTACACAGTCAACCTCATGAACCGACAGAATAATAACTGGAACAATTAGCCATTCAGATGAGCCTTTAATAATTTAATATTCAGTAAAAACAAGAATAAGAAAAAAAAAATTAAGGTAAAAAAGAAGAGAAGAAATAGGAAGAAAAAAAATAATGAGAAATGATTATAGATTTCTGGATAAAATAGTGATAATCACATTTTTTTGAATTGTATGCTGCTTGTTGGCATTTGTTTTTTGTATTAATCAATTATTCTGCGATAATCTTTAGTGTAAGCAAAAATGCTTTTTAATTTTTGAGTTGCTAACTTGCATTTCACTTCCATGTTGCTTTCCTCATCTTATGCTCTCATTTCTTATTCATTTTATCCTTTTTTTTGACGATTTTTATCATCTCCCTTTTTTTAACCTTTTTTATTTTTTTTATTTTTTGTCTCAATTTACTATGCAAATTCTTCGTGACTATGCTTAATGCGTATGACACCTTCACCACATTTTGAGTAAAGGTTATCAATGGCCATGAGCATTTTTGCTAGATCTAAATTTTTCTTTTCATATAAATCTCTGTTTCTTTAAAGCTCACTTTGTAGATCTCTCTTTTGATTAGCTTTATTTTCTAATTTTTTTGAAAGATCTTTAATTTAATTATTCAGCTGCATTATGTTTTGATTCATTTATTTTTCGAAAGTTGATGATTCTTTCTTTAAATTTTCTTTTTCATTTTCCATCAAATCTCTATCTCTCAAAAGATTTTGATTAAATTTTTTAAGAGTTTGATATCTACTGAGAATATCAGGCATCTAAGGATATTGATCAGAATAATTAGCTCTTACCTTCTCTAAATACTGTTCGTATTTACGCAGAGAAGCCACTTTTCTGTCATATTTTTACTGCTATTGATAAGCTAATGCTATTTAATGTTCCAAATCTTCATATTTCATTGAGTACCTTTGATATCATTTTATTTTTTTGTAAAAACTTATCGATCTTGCTTGAATCTTTATTCAGCTTTCTTTCGTTTGGAATCGTTTTACTGCAGATACTGACAAAAATTGATTAAATGAATCTGAATTTAAAGATCTCTCTTGCGAATATCTTATTATTTTGCTTTAAAGTTCTCCTCATGCCTGACTGGGAAATTAATTACTTCTTGAATTATTATTTTTGCACTTCAAATGCTTAGTGAACTTCGTACATTTTCCTTCTTTCTTCCAAAAGTTTTGTAGCTGGAGAAACTGTCTAAAATTGAACATGTGCAGATATTTTTTGGATTTGTTATTTATTTTTCTTCATTTTATTTTTATAATGAAACTTATCTCGGCAAGACACTTAATCAACTTAAATAATATTTTTTTATTAGAAAGAGATTGCAAAATATTTGGAATATTAATAGTTTTAAGTTAATAATTATTCCAATCATATTCAAACATGAAAAAATATCAATTCAAACTCATTCTTATTTGTGTAGTAATGAGCCTAGCTATGGCAATTGAAATACCGTTCAAACTGAATTAGAAAAAGTGTCTAGCTCTGATGAGTAGCTTCGATGTAATTAATTATTAAACCAGCCGATTAAAGTCGATTTAAAGTTTCCACCAGTTCCTGGCAAAGTTGATAAATAAAGTTTTAAACTGACTTTGACAAAGGTTATAACATAATAGGATATTGAATAAGTATAAGTCAATGACAATACGATATATCGTAACAGCTATGATCTCATCAGTAGTATATAAATTGTAATTCAGATTAAATCTATGAGTTATGCATCGAGTATCAATCTGACAGATAGGTAAGTTAATTGCCAGAAATATATATTGGATATACTGCAAACTAAGATTTTGAAAGCTTTATTGGACAAATTTAAATACCTAAATAACTTGGAAAAGAGGAAAATTTGAAAAAAATGTATTAAATAGCCAAGAAGTTATAAGGTGTTAGTCGAGTTATTGCTTCACATCAATCAAAAGAAAGATAAGTCTAAGATCAAATTATCAATCAAAATGTTCATAAATCCTAAAGAATATTGACTCTGGGTTTGATTGAAACTTTAGTCATCATTTTGAGTGGAGTATATCAAATTTTCGCTCTTAGAAAATTCTTGATGTCTAGAAATTTGTATTGAATTAAATAATAATGTATTGAATCAACTTTTTCTTTTTTGCAATTATTATAGAAGCTATCTTTACCTATTTTGAAGTCTTTCTATTTATTTTTGAATTTGTTAGTTCTACATTTTAGTAATATTAGTATTCCCTGAGGTTTTTGTATTTTGCTAATATCCTAATTCTCGTTTCTATTGCTATATTTATCTTAATTTTTTTTTTAAATCGGTATTTTATCCTAAAAGACTGCTCGTGACTATTTAATCTTATCCATTCCCATCTTTTTTTTTATTAAGAAATATTTGTTCCAAATTTTATAGTTTATTCTGAATGGAATTATTAGTCTCCATTAATTTTTTATAATTATCTTCTGACTAATCTTTTTGCCTTCTCATCAGTTAATTTTATTTTTTAATTTGCTAAAATTTCAATTGATATTAAGAAATAACTCCATCCGTCGATGTATTTTTGCCAAAGTTTAATGTTCCTTTTTTAGAATATTCCCCTTTAGCTGAATATTGCTGCTACTTTTACAAAGGAGGCAGCATTGAACTATGGCTGAATTATAATTTCCCAGTTTTTATCATATCTTGTTTACTTAACTATGGTATTTTAATGGGCAATCCTTTATTTAGTCGCTGATATTGCTCTCTTAGATATAAATTTTATCTTTTAAGCTCTTCTATTTAAGTTTGAATTTATTGAATAGCTTGATCCTTTTGATCCATTTGAACCATTGGCTTGTTTCGAATATTCATTGTTCTTGCAGCATAATTTAAAGTTGACAAAGTTTAATCATAGTAAAGTGCTGATGGACTGGCACAAGCGATCATTAATGCTTTTGAATTTCCTCTATATTATTTATATAAATACCCTAAAGAATCCATAAGCAACATCGTAAGTTTTGAGTCTCTGTATGGGATATATGGAGTTTTTGATTTTTTATCAGTTAGTCCTTTTATTACTTTTCCCAATGTGAAAAGAGATTTATTTATACTGCCTGTTTATTTTATCATGTCACCTTGAGACTTAGATTATTTAAGTCTTTCACTTCCAGCTAAATCAACAAAACTCATTTTTCCATATTTCTTAACATTTTGATTGCCTTGTTTTAATTCACTAATTATATACATAGTCATAATTGAGTGACTTCTACTCGAGTCTTTGTTCATTTAATGAGACCCACTTTTACGATTACGCATCCCCTACAAAAGAACTGAAATCATGTCATCAACATTACTACAATCAACAACAATTAAATCTTAAACAAAAAAGCCATTTGTTGGATTCCACCTACAATGCAATACGCCAGAAGATAAATTGAGTAAATCCTTAATCTGTTAGTTGTAGATTTAGGTAAAACTTGCTTTAATTAGATAATTATTTTTTCTTTATTTAATTTTTTTCCATAATTATTGTATTGCTCGAGGGATAATACCTTCTCTTTCATCTTGCTTATAAACTTATCGAGCAAATATTTAATCTTTTCCTGCCATTGTATATGTTTTTCCTGAGCCTGTCTGTCCATAGGCGAATACTGTTGCACTATAACCATCGATCGCAGCATCAATAAGTTATGAAACATTACATTCATGATAGCAATTAGATTGATTATCGTTTGGATTTAGGACATAATTGAATTGATAACTTTTAGAAGACCCTCTTTATTATGTAAATATTACTTTTGAGTAATGCTAAGAGTGTTCGGATTTTATGCGTTGAGACAGGTGTTATCATTACGTGATTGTTCACTCTCGTTCATTGGTCGTATTCTTACTGCTACTTTGACATTTTAGCTTTTATCTGATGGGGTATAAAACTAATTCTATTGCTATGTGCCAGTCTCTTCTTATTTTTTGCTTTCTCCTTCAGTCTTCTTTAGAGAATTAGATTTATTTTTTGCCATGTTGACTTTATTGCTTGCGCTTTTTTGCATAGTTTTTCCTAATTTTGTTTTCCAATGTTATAACTAACTATAACAAGTTCAGCAATATCAAAGAATACTCTATTTTTTAAATCATCAAAACCATAAATTTCAAAGTCTGTCGCTATGCTTTAAACATGAAAAAGATCTCATAGTTCAATTTTGAGATATTTTTACAGTAAATTGCTGCGATGGTTTCATTTTTCAAGTTCAAACAATTTAATATTATGCGATCGAGAAGAAGTTGGACTGAGAAGGTACTATTTCTAGATTATTTTAGGAAGATTAGATGTTTAGTAGATTGGCCAAGAAATATTAGCCCAAGAACTGGGCTGTCATTGCCAAAAAGATGACATCCTAATTCGGATTCAAGAGGAGATCTGGCAAACAGTGTCGATAGAGGTAGTGCTTATACAATATAGATGGTATAATCATTTGGTTCCAGGTATTTCTAAGAAGATTTGGAGTCAAAGTGAAGAAGACAAACTTATGCTTTTACATAAAAAATATGGAAATAAATGGACTGTTATTGCAGATCATATGCCTGGTAGGTACATATTTGACAACTCAGAACCGATAATAGCATTAAAAATTATTTCTACTCAACTGTCAGAAGAAGTTTGAGAAGAATGGGCAAACTGATTGGCTCAAAAAACAGTACTTCTCTTATGAGGTAAATTAAGCCATCGACTCTAACCAGAATATTTGGTGGAATAAATTAGTAGAAAGATGATAAATCTGAAAGATTTTTACCTTTTTAAGAAATGAGCATGGGAACAATAAAATAAACATGCTAAAATGTAAGAGATGAAATAATTCAATTTTCAACTTACAAACCTAAAAGAAAAGATTTTGTGAGTGAAGAAGAAATATAAAAGTATGAAAATGTATTTTCTTTGATCTTGAAACTCAATTAAATATATTAGAAATAAAAAGATTAGTAAAAAAATAAAAAAAGCCAGTAATAAATTTTCAAACAAGACTACAAACAAATGATGAACTAAGAAAGCTAAATTGATGAATCAAATTCTTCTTAATCCTTAATAGTTTAAGAATAAAACATTTAACTTGCAAGAACTAGAAGTATGAGCACTCGAACTAGATCAATTAAAATTCCTGAAAAATTAAACTCAAATATTTATATTTCTGCTGTTCCTCAAAATTAGCACAATTAAAAAATAACAATGTCATAAACTATAAAATAAATTAATAAATAAAAAATAGAAGCTCCATTAATTATAAATCTATCCAAAGTCGATGATTATCTGGAAGAAGGATTACTATTCTAAGATCCTTAATTTTAAATTGAATTGCAGGATTAAATTTCAGCCCTTCATCCTATCTCCTCAAATCCTATTAATCAATCACCTTCATTTTATTTTGGAACTCCGAATAATCAAATTAATTTTTTTAAAAGTCCAATGGCAGGCAGACAGAAAAGTCATTTTGCAACATACATTTCTAATTTACAACAAAATACACAAATTATAGATATTTAGTAATCTAAAAATGGATCAAATTTTTAGGAGTTACTCTTTCAAAATAAACTTGATGATGAGATCTTATGATATAAATATCTCTCTACTTGCCTTATATTTAATGATTAATAATAAAACTATTATTTATAAAGCAGTCTATTAAGTTTAATATAGCATTAATTTAAACCAAATTTATTTTTGGAATAAAATTGTCAGTCCTTATCAAATAATAACTAATCTTCAAAGTCATAAAGTCATACAATAAAAATATAAATATCACATGAATAATAATGAAATTGAGGCTGCTCTCAAAAAAATCGATCGTAAATTTATTGAATAGCTGACATAGGAAGAGAAATAGCATACAATAAAATAATACAAAAAGCTTTATGCAGGTATTTTGTTGTTCACTCAGAAGAAATATCGAAGGTTACTATGGAAATATCAAAACGGAAAAAAATACAATAAAATCTCGATAATCTAGAGAGTAATGACTTAAATTAAATGAAGGAAATTGACAAGTAACTCAAAAAGAGAATGGAAATTTACAAAGTCAATAGAGAAAAACTGCAGGATAAAAAACTAAAATAATATAAAGCTATTTAATAAAACTGGAAACGAAGATTTGATGACATTAATCGCAAAAAGAAAATTTAGGAAAGAAATGCTATTTAAAAAGCTGAAAAATTAAGAGACTAAAATGAACAATATTGGATTAAAAAAAGTGTTTCTCCTCATTCAGATTCAAAGAAAACTTAATTATTTTAAAGCAGAAAACATCAATTCAACTCACTGTATAATAACTCCCATTAAACAATCAGTAAATCAAAACTTAATCGCACAGTATTTTAAAAAAGAGAATCATAGCATCACATAAAAAACTCGATTTACCCAAAATTAAGCAAAACTAAATTTATGTAAAATGAACAAGAATTAAAAACTATAGAGCATAATGATAATATTTCTCCAGTGAAAAGCATAGATATAAAAGGGCATTTGTAAAAGCATGAAAGAGTAAGATTAACAAAAGAATAAGATGTTATACAAAAAGTTATTAGAAAGTTATCTAGAATAGAATAAGCCAGACATAATGCTCATGAAAAATTAGAAAAACATGTAATAGAAGCTAAAAAGATAAGAGAAATAAAATAAAATCCATAGAAGCTGGCCTATAATCGAGGAAAGTCTATTGATGTTTTAAAAAGAAGATAAAAAGAACAAGGTAAACATAGACAATCAAAGTCAAGATTAAATTAATCAATTTCAAGAAGCAAAAAAAGATTAAATTAATCAATCTCCAACCATCTTGAAATGAAACGTCAAATTTCTGAAAAATAATTTAAAATGAGAGAAAATAATTACGAAGCTAAACTAAAAAAACTAAAAAATGGAAAAATACAAAAATTAATAAAATAGGCTGTTAATATTTTGAAGCATCAAACTCTGACTGACAAAAATTGAGCAGTACATATTGATTTTTGATAAATTATTAATATATAACTGCAGCTACGATTCTATTAATCATGAGTACCAATGATCTAAAAGTATTCATCCAATCATTTAGTTACCGCCTATTAATCAAAAAATAGATAATGCAGTCAGATTGCCTAATGATAATGAATTGCTTTTGGAAAATGATCAAAGTGGCATGTTGGTATTTATGTTATTAATGTAGGAAGAAAAAGGTTTAAAGATTTGGGATAAAAAAACTGCCTCATGCCGATCAAAGCTTAAAAGATTTGATAATTTTCAAACCGCAATCGATGATAAGTATGTGCCTATAAATTCTTTCAATCAGAAATAAAAGAAGTTAATTGAGGTATTTTGGCCTTTATTCAGAATGCACTGTAAATCATTCAAATGAGAAAAAAAAATAAAGATTTGGCAGGAAAAAATGAAACCATTGTCGAAATTTTATAACAAAAGAAAGAAATGTTTTTAGTGACAATGACTCATGGAATAATTGAGAAATAAATAGGAAATTTAACAAATCAAGCTGAATAAAGAGCGAAGGCTCTTCAGTAAAGCAATCAAATTTTGGAAAAAGACAAGTAAGATTTTGACCAATATTACTAAAAATATAAAACTTAGACTAAGAAAATAGAATAGCAATTTTAAAAGCAAGTTCAAAAGCGTTTGGCTAAAGAGCAATAGATAAAGGCTAGACAAATTACTGTAAACTCCTTAAGAACTTTAAAAATAAGAAATGAATAGACCATAGCTTCTTCTTTGAGATACAAACAATTTTTAAATCAACTACCTCCAAAATAATGGGCTGATTAACAATAAAATAGAAAATTAAAACGATTGAATTAAGTAAAGGAAAGATTAAAATCTGAATGGGTTATGACTAATAGTAGTATTTCAAAAAAATCAGGAAATTCAGTTGAAGATTTTTAGAAATATTTTTAAAAATTAATTTAAACTGGAGAAAATTAGGAAATTTAATAAATTTTAAATGATGAAGAAATGTATTTCAAATAGCCTTCTTAATTAATTGAATTTTTCAATAATTTGTAAGAAAGCAACTTATTCAATATTCAAAATTCACACATTGCTGAGCAAAAGTACCAATAGCTAAAAATAAAATCCTAATAAAAGAAAAATCAATTAAAAGTTACCTTTGAAAATCACAAAGAACAAAAAAAACAATTTTAAAAGCAATGGTATGATTTTGACAATCAAATTAAGCAGTTGAGAAAGAAAAAGGAGCAAAACAGTTTGTTGGATGAAAAAGATAACAAAGACATCAAAGCAACTATTACGCAGTAATACGATAGTTTAAAATAATTAATGGGATCAAGCAAAGATAATCCCAATAGTCCATATCTACCAGAAATAGAATCTAAAAACTCAGAATCCCTTGCTTTGCTCTCTGTACATTTCATATAACAAAGGCTATTTAAATTTGTATGGAAAGATTATGGGAAAAATTACGATAATGCTATAGTGAAAATCCAAAATTAATTAAATAAATTGTAAAAAATATCTGATTTTTAGAGATCTCAACTTGAAAAAAAAAAGAATACTGAAAAACGTGAGTAAGCAAATAAATTCAATAAATAATAGTAATAGAAAAGAAAGAACAGAAATAGCGAAAAAAAATAACCAACTCTAAAAATGTATTTATTTATTAAGGTTAGAACTGGAAGAATCGATATGAAGAGATCTCCTCCACAATAAAAGGCCGCAGTTAAGAAGGTTTAATCTAATGACAAGAATATTGATGACGATCGCAAATACTTAGTTTAATGATTTGAGCTTCTTTTGTATAATATTTTTGAAAATCAAATGTCAGGACAGACTGGGGAAGTCAACTAGGACATGTTCGAGGAAGATTCAATATAAACACTCGTAATTATCCAAACATTCAGAAGCGGGAGTTGCTTTCTGTTGCTACTAAAATCAAGTATTCTGTTCTCATGCTTCCAGGAGATAGATAGGAAGCTATTACTAAACTAAGAGATTGGGACTTATGGGGACCTCTTCTTATTTGCCTTACCTTTTCTTTAGCGATCGGTTTGCATGCTAATGAAAAGTATAGTTATGATAGTTTTGTCAATGTTTTCATAATATTTTGGTTGGGCTCTTTCTTTGCAGGAGTAAACTGTAGATTGCTCGGAAACAAAGGGTAAATAATTAATAAAATAGATCAATCTTTCAGTCAATTAGTGCAATTGGATATTGCATGATTCCTATCGCTATTGTAGGGTTAATCATAGCCATAATTCCGAATTCAACGCCAGCCTTTGTCAAATTAATTTTAGTGTTGCTAGCTCTATCTTGGTCAACAGTATCTTGCATTATAGTGATGCGTGATTTGATTTCTTAAACAAAAAAGGCATTATGTGCTTATCCAGTTTTGCTCTTTTACATTTATCTATCGTGGTATGCCATTGTGGCATGATGAATGATTGTTTGCAAGTTTGTTGGCGGTATAAATATCAGATTAAGAGTTTATGATTTATATTTTTGAACAGTCAAGCAACAATCGAATGACCACCCAATCGAAAACTAAAGACATAGAGATACAATCCACAAACTGCTCACTCAAACTCCTAACCACTCTTGGATCGACAGGGACATTTGCCACAACTCAGTTCAAACGCATCACCAATTTGCAAGGATTGAGCAAAAGACTGAAGGAAGTTAACACTAAACATGCAACTGAACATAAGCCTAATGATAAAGAGATAACAAAAGAATGGATAAACGAAGAAGGTATTAATTTTGCTTAAACTTATGATTTGGTTTAAGAAACTCGCAATCAAAAAATCATATCTAAAAATAAAAAGATAGCTCTTTCATGGAACAGTATCGAATATGAGTTATTCAAAGATGTTTCTTTTGATTAACTGACTCTAAAAAGTTAGGAAAGATTAGCTTACTCATCTGTAGCATTATCTTTAAATGGCTGTAAATAAAAAAATCAACATATGAAGCGGGCTGTTGGCAATGCTTTAAGTAAATTAAGTGAAAGAAGTGATAATATACCAAAGGATATTGGAAATCAAAAGCTGTTTACATAAAAATAACTAATTAAAAATTTTGGAGAAATTATTTAAGAAGGTGTTGAACTAGATGAAGAAGATGTTGTGGGGCAATTACATAGCAGATTATCAAAATGTTTCGGAGCAGAATCAATTTGGATTGATCTTTTATCATCCCAAATTTAAATGGCTAAATATTTGAGTGAAGCTGGCTAAAAAGTGTAGGACTTTACAAACTATATCTATATTGTATCTTTAAAAGCCCTTTAAAACTATTACGAATCATTCTTTAAAAGTGCTCGACTTCAAAGAGATGAGTTTCTACAAGCAACCTATAATCATGGGCTTTCAAATAGTGACAAATATTGGGCAAATTTTTATTTTTACTTGAGAATGGGTAAACATTAAAAATGCAAAACTATTTTACAAAATGAAAGAAATTTAAGTGAATATGTCGATAATTATATTGAATTAGTGAATCAAATAAATTAATTTAAGCCGATTGATATTAGCTATCAAACAGATCGAAATTCCAAAGATAATTTATTTGAAGCCATTATTAAACAGATTTATAAAGGAAAAGAAGATGGAGCAATCAATACGCTTAAAAAATATAGCAAAACATTAGATTAACCATGGTTTATACTTTTAGCTTTTGCAATTAAGAGGGCAAACTGTGATAATGCTAGTAAAAGATAACTGAGGAGATGCATTTAGGGCTATTTCGAAAGTAAAATAGGATAAACTAGTTTGGAAGAAAGTAAAGCATTACTAGTTGGATTAATGAGCTTAGGCGCTTATGATTTAGTGTTCCAACTGTACAATTAATGCACAAAGAGAAAGAATTGCTTAATTTTAACAATTGATTTCATACACATTTTCATACTGCTAGCGTCAAACCCCAATTTACTTTAGTTTTTGGCTCCATAGACGAAAAGAAAAACGAGGAATTATCCTCAAACTGCTTAGAAAATAATTTAAGACTGTTTGAGATAAATAATTAAATATGTGAAAGATCTTTCTAAAAATAATCCAACCAAATTTAAATCTTATGTTCAGCTACTATTGGAGATTATTACGAATTTATAGATAAAATGTTAAAATATTTATTTGGACACAATAATTGCTGATCTATGTAAACATTTGTTTCCAACTGTTCACAGTGTAAAGCAATTATACTCATCTAAATTGTATTCAAATAATAATTCTGGAGAAATCAGTAAGAAGTTCTTTGCTTAATTAATGAGAAATATTCGATATGATACTCAATCTGAGTTCTTTGAATTAGCTTAATTTTGCAAAAGTCAAGATAGAAATGACCTAGCTTAGCATATATTAGTTCGATTAATCATCAAACTCTATATGCTAGAAGAAAACATTGAAGAAGATATTCCTGCAAAGGCATTATTATCTGTGAATAGTGATGGATTTACTGTTTAATAGTACGCTGAAAAAGCAGAAAGATAATTAACTGATATAATTTCATCGAACGGTAAAAAATTATTACATTTCATTAAAGATTTGAAATCCTTAAGAAAATTATTGCAACAACGAAAAAAAGATGAAATAGTTAGGATGAAAAAAGGATTTTAAAGATTTCGCGAAAACAGAGAAAACATTTTAAATTACCTCCAAGATATGAGTCGAATTGATGGCCATAGTTACCTTGATATTTTCGTTTCCTACTACCAGAAACTACAGAAAATGTACCAAATCTACTTTATTGAGCGCAGTATGATAAGTAGTCTAAGATAAATTAATCGATAATTGATAGATTAATTATAAATATCGAAGAGAAGATATCCCTCATTGAACAGCTAATTTTATGGACGAATTCTTACAGAATTTGCGAAATGATTGCTATAAATAACTGTA
>DYPS01000009.1:43424-44704 GCA_020719775.1 Desulfosporosinus sp.
TGTATTTACCTGGTTAGTAAATTTCACACTCAACTTAATATCATATTTATCTATATTTTTCATATTAATAACCTTTAAATTTGCTTCTACCTTTAGAGATTATCTTGAAATCAATATTTTAAAAAGGCAATAAAAATTATTGACAGTCAACATGAATAATAACTTCGATTTCGTGCAAAATGCTACCCTCAATAACTCAAAGTCTAAAGAGGCCCATCTCTTCTCTCAATCCAAGAGATTTAATTACCCAAATAAGCCTAAGTAATTCATTTGTTATCAAGTTGTCGAGCCGATTCTTATGATCTCAGCAAAACAATGTTTGGATCACAAATAAGTTTGAAATATAGTATATTGCCTCGAGAAGAAAGGTTTAGAACAAGAACATCTGTATCTCCTTCACCTAATACTTATCGTCATTGCAGTTTTACCGATCTCAATAGGTCAGTTTGCAGAGGGAACACCTTTGCCCAAGATGCAAAAATGAAAGCAAATAATATCAAAATAAAATTTCCTGGACCAGGTAGTTATTAAGCAATAAATCCTGAAAAAAAATTATAGTACACTATGCGATCAAGAGTGAAAGTTAAAGATTATAGTTCTGTAATATATTTCTCATTTAGAGAGTTGGACCTGGACAATATCAAGTCGATAGCTATTAAACTATAACAAAAGATAAGCCAGTGGTTTCAAAATATGTGAATCCAAAGCAAGCTGTGATTGGGACTGATAAACGCTTTAAGGATAAAACTCATCTAACCCCAGGACCTGGTCCTTTTGCTCGTATCGATAAAATAATGTAGATTCAAAAGTATCAGACGAACTTGGCAAAACTCCAAAATTTTCATTTGGTTTGACAAAAAAAGATGCCAGTTATATCCGTAAGATTCCTAATCCTGGCCCAGGCTCTTAGTATTTTATTGTTTATTCAGCAATCAATTCTCTTAATTTTCAGCATTAAAGGGTGGAATAGCTTCTAAGAGTAGTCATGTGTTACTTTATCAATGATCTATTCCTTTAAAATTAAAATTAATTGCTGAATAAGGAATCTTTTCAATATTGAGCTTTCACAGTAGCAAATAAATAAAAATTTATATGAATTTATTGATGATTTGATATTGATTTTTAAAGTAGTTAAGTTTATATTACTTGAAAACTTAAACAATTTTGAATGGTCAATTGAATGATTTTGTTCCTTCTATAAAAGTAAAGATTAATGATAAGATTCGAGAACCTGTGTAGCTCAGTTGGTTAGAGCGCGAGTCTCATAATCTCGAGGCCGG
>DYPS01000088.1 GCA_020719775.1 Desulfosporosinus sp.
ATTAATAGCAATATATATAACAATAGCAAAGTAGCTATAATAATAATAATAATCAACCCCAACCCCAACCCCAACCCCTTAAAACATAAAAAATTATTTTCATTGATATTTTTATTCAATTGCTATAGGTTGATTTACTAATAAAAACAGCATTAATAATCTTTCATTTTGTTCATCCGATTGTAAATGGATAAATAAAATAACATTAGTTTAGTATTTACGTTATTATATGCTTTAAAAAATATTCTGCAATGGCCCTCACTGCCTCACTCAATAATAACAAATTTTTTAATCTGACGGATCACATCTTCACTCTCTTTCTGGGTTTAGACATGAAAATGAATCGGATCTAAACGATTACTTGCTTCCACAAACATCTAATATCAAACCAGCATCACAAAAAAAACAAAATATGCAGCCCGTATGCAGTCAGATCGAAAAAGGATTGAAAATACTACATTCTCCTTCTTTATTTTGCGAGGATTTGAAACAAGAAGAAACAGGACAAATCACCAAAATAGCTGCAAAACCATATTTACATTAAAATTAAAAGATATAGAAGTACTCGTTCAATGCACCTCATCAAAATAATTTACAGAGGGATTGGAGAAGCTCTCAATGTACTAACTATAGCTCAGCTAAAAATTTATTCAAACTTGAAAATAACAATCATAGTCCTTTTAATGGAAGCCTCTTTCATTGCGCAAATGATACTCAGAACTATCCGATAAAACCTGGTTGCCAGCAACAATATTTTTCTAAAGAAGACTATAATGCACTATTACGATAAAATAATGAGTTAAAAAGAATAGTGAGAGAATAGTATTACCCAATGAGATAAAGTTACCACAGACTAAAGAAAGAACAGAATATAAGAGAATAATTGATTAGTAATTTGTAGGGAAAAGTTAGGCAATTAGCACAAGAGATGCAATCGCTACGTTCTAAACAAAAAATGGCAGTTGATCGTCGTTGATATTTTATTTGTCTTTCAGTTAAAGTAAGCGCGGTCATTTATTTGATGATTTTGAACAAATGCATGAATAAAAAAAATATGAAGACAATAAGATATAATAATCAGGGTTTTATCAATGTCAGCTATGAAGCAATGAGTATGGATCAATCCAAAATTGTCTAATAATAATATGGGCTGCTACATTTTTTTTGTCGATCGCAAGTATCTTGTCGAGAGATAAGTAAGCGGAAAGAGGAATCCTTTTGTATGATTAAAGTGCATTTTTATGGTCACTTCACAACTGGCTTAGTTATTTTTGTATCGAAATTGTTAGGTTTTTATCTATTCATTTTTAAAAATCAAAATTCAGAAAAAGGCAAAAATGGCAGTTGTTGAAGTAAAACTGAGTCTTTAACTATTGATATTGCCGGAATAAGAATGGGGTGTTTAACAATTTGAAGTGGGTTTAACCTTTTATAATCATTGAAAGAAAGGTCTAGCTGCCGCTGATTATATTTTCCCTCAATAGTAAAATCGTTTAATTTAAATATAATTATTTTTTCACAGATGTCAAGCTGTAAGGCCCTCTTATTGAGTCTTTTGCTAGTCACTCTTGTCTACTCGCAGGTTGCCTTCAACAACACCTGCGCCAATAACTCTCTCATTCCACTCCTTGCCACTGGATCCATCAATTTGAATCCACTCGACACCTACAACAATGGAGCCAACAAGGATTACACCAAAGATCTCTCCCTCGCTAAGTTCCAACCCGTTGATGTACTCGGTTACGCTTTTGCACTTTCTGGGTTCCAAACTGCCTGCGGACAAAGCTTCTATTCTTTAGTAATTGATAAAGTCACCTTCGAAAACCAGAACACCAGAATGAGAATCGTAGTAAACTTCAGAAACACTAATGATGGAACAATTACTAAGTGGAGTCTTGTTACTTTTACCTACATCGTTGTTTCGAGAAATCTCAATGGTGCATATTCCAACATTTGGGCCACTGTTGCTGAAGCAACAACAATTGGATCCGTAGCAGGAGCAATTGATAATTTGGGTCCTGCTTTTATTGTAGGAGCAGGAGCTGATTGTAGTATTTACGCTGATCCTTCTGTTAATGATGGTGGTTGTCAAACTCCTAACACTCCTATTGTTGGAACTACTGGTGGTATTTAAATTATTCATGCTTATATTATGGGCTTTCAATGGAACTCTAACAAATCAAGCACTAATTTCCTTGCTGCATCAGTATTTGAAGGTACCAAAACTCCAACTGCATCACCTATTACAAGTGAAGATGGATGGGTTATTGCCTATGGTGCTGCTCCCAATGGTCCTACAGTTATTATCAATAATTTCGGGGGTGCTCTTGAATACATCAAAGTAGGATTTGTTTATTCTCGATTTGATGATGCCCTAGTTGCCACTACTTATCCTTATGGTTCTACTCTCCTCTATACTTCCAGCTATATTTTTGAAAAAGTTGTTAAATTCAATACAACTGTTCCCATTAAAAGAGGAACTCTTGGAAGCAGTACTGAATATAATCAGCACTATTACAGACTACCTGATACTAGATATGCCATCTATGGTTTAACTGCATTCAGTCTTCCTAAATCAACTACCACTGTTTGCGGAAGTCAAATTTGGGTCAATGCCACTCTCACTTCGATCAACACTTACAATATGTTCACCCCAAACCTTTCTCCAACCAATTTCCACTTCTCAGCTGATATTTTCACATTGAATCTTGATGTTCTTTGTGCTTCAACTGATCCTAGTATTCCTACTTTTTCTGATATATTGACAGTTGGAAAGAAGAACTTTTTCACTGTTCCAACTCAAAGTTTAGAACAGTATATTGTAGAAGATCCTGTTAACTTTGCCGACGTTGGTGGATCAAATCTAGCTGGAGTCTTTAGACCTGCTGCTTTACCTAACACTATTTTCCTACAATATTATGCTACCAAGAATGGCAATAATGATACCATCCTCTACAGAGCTGAAATTCCCTTCACTGGTCTCACAGTTGGAGCACCAATTAAATTCGAGTTTGGCTATTTCGATACTCGTAATCCAGCTCAAAACACCGTTGAACTCCCAGTCACTATCGGTATGACAGAGAATATTACCTACAATATTGAACTTAAGGTCAATGGATTCATACTTTTCCAAAATAATTATGTAGGAAAAGCTATGGGATCAAATCTAGAAACTAAAATATTTAAAGGACTTAACATAAATTCTAACACTGCTAATGTTGTGATTACTATTTCATATCCTCGTTCTCTTACAGTTGATCAAAATCTCTTCACTTACATTCTCGTTTCACAATATGTCAAGGCCTATGATCCTAGTACTGGTTGCTGTGTTGCTTCATGCCCTGCCAACACTGGTTTGGATGTTGTTCTTACTCCTCCTACATGTGTTTCATGCGATGTTCAAGCTGGACTTTATTATAATCCTAACAATGGAACATGCACTTGCTTGAGTGGATACTATCTTGATACTTCCAAAACTTTCCAATGCTATCCTTGTGCTGCCCTTTATTGCTCAATTTGCATTGAAAAAACACCAACTCAATGTACTACCTGCGCCACTGGAGCCATTCTTAATAATGTCACTCTTCAATGTCTCTGCGGACCTGGATTCTTCATCAACGGAACCGTTTGCCAACAATGCCCGTATGCTTGCCAAACTTGTAGCTCACCTAATGGAGCTTGTTCAACTTGTGTTGATTCTCAACATAGAGATATAACTCAAAACTGTAAATGCATCAGTGGATTTTATGATTCAGGATCAGTTAACTGCTCAACTTGTTCAGGAACTTGTTTAACTTGCACTAATGGTACTGCCTGTACTTCATGTGATTCTAGTAAATTTAGAAGTCTTAATGGTGCTGTTTGCTCATGCATGGCTGGATATTATGAAATGTATAATGACGATCAAAGCAGAACTTGCCAGAAATGCAATCCTGAATGTTTGACTTGCTCTATCAGCCCTACTTCTTGTACATCATGTGATCCCAAGAAAAACAGAATCTCTGGAATGGATGATTACGGACATCAAACTTGTCTTTGTCAACCAGGATATTATTCAACTAGTGATGGTAGCTGCATTCAAAGCAACTGTAACGCCGATCCTTTCTGTAGTCAATGTGAACAAGGACTTAAACTTTGCGTTCAGTGTCTTGCCTCAAAGAACAGAATTATTCAACTTCCTGAAAGCATTTGTAGATGCATGGATGGTTATTATGAAGATGCCACCAAAAATTGTGTTCCCTGCACTACTGGATGTGGAGTCTGTAAATCAGCCACTAATTGTACCGCTTGTGTTGCTCTTGCTACCCCCAACGGAAATGGAGCTTGCAGCTGCCCTTCACGCACTTACTTTACCATCTCCCCCGATGGTGTGAGATATTGTGCTGCTTGTGGATCATACTGTGCTGTTTGTCTTAATTCCAGCACTTGTACTACTTGTCAAACCAGTTTCACCAAGACTGTTGATAACCAGTGTGTTTGCTCAGCCAAGAATTTCATTGATGCTAAGGGTAATTGTGTTCCTTGTGCTTCAGGTTGCCAAACTTGCACATCAAGCTCAAACTGTACAAAATGTATTGATCCTCTCGTTCTTCAAGGATCAGTCTGCCAAGCTAACTGTAATGATGGCTTTACCGCTCTAGGATCAGTTTGTTTGGGATGCCCCAAGGGATGTCTTCAATGCACTCAAAACTTCATTTGCTTCTACTGTGCTGATGGACTCTATATGTATAATGGTAACTGCTATGATATTTGCCCAGCTGGAACTATCGGAGATAATACTGGAGCCAACTGGAACTGTGTTCCTTGCAACTCACCCTGTAAGACTTGTCTTAATCATCCTTCATATTGTACAAGCTGTGAAAATGGTAAAGGATATCTTCAAACATCTGCTGTTCAGCAATCTTGTGTTGAAATTTGTAATGATGGAACCTTCGCTCAAAATGGTGTGTGCCAAGTTTGTGACTTCAAATGCGCTACTTGCCTCGGAAGCTCTACAAACTGTATTTCTTGTCCATCAGGTCAGCTTCTTTACAAAGGAGGATGTTGGGCCACTTGCCCCGCTATCTTGCTTTCTGATACTAAGAGTGGAACCGCTTCATCATGCGTTGAAACTTGCCCAGATGGATTCTACAAAGTATCTGAAACTGAGTGCTCCGCTTGTTCAGCTCAATGCACTACTTGCAATGGAGGACCTGACAACTGTACTTCCTGCCTTCAAGGTTCAGTCTCAACTAACGGAACTTGCACAGTGAAATGTGGTGAAAATCAATTCAGCTTCCAAGGTATATGTGTTGCTTGTTCATCAAGTTGCTATGGATGTCAATATACTCCTCAAAACTGCCTTGCCTGTGCATCTGGATATGTTAAATCTGGATCTATCTGCCAAAAAGGATGCTTATCTTATCAATTCTTTGATGCTAATCAACAAAAATGTATTGCTTGCGATTCAAGCTGTGCAACTTGCTCTACCTTCAACTATTGCACAACTTGTGCCAACTCAGCCATTACTCCTCGTGGTGGTGTTTGCTCTAGTTGCCCTTATCCTTGCTCAACTTGTGATCAAACCGGAATTTGCACAAGCTGCCTCAGTGGATTCTACTACTTCCAAGGATCATGCCAAACTACCTGCCCAAGTGGATCATCCGCATACAATGGAATTTGCCGATGCAACTCTGGTATTGTTTCTAACGGTCAATGTGTTGCCAGCTGTGCTTCTGGATCTACTTCAATTGCTGGAAAATGCCAATCTTGCAATTCTAACTGTGCTGAATGCTCAGGAAACGTCAACTCCTGCACTAAGTGCCTCACTGGATGGACCATTGATGCCAATACTCAAAAATGTGTTTCATCAACTCAATGCCCTTACGGTCAAGAAGCCAATAATGGTATCTGTGAGAACATTTGCGACTCAGGATTCTTCTATTATGAAGGAATTTGCATCTACGGAGGATGTTTTACCGGATATGCTGATAATGGATTCGGAGGATGTGCTCGTAAATCTGGAACTACTACCACAACTTCATCATCATCATCATCAAGTGCTACTTGCTCAGTTGGCCAATTCTTATTGAATGGAGCTTGTGTTTCATCATGCGGAAACAGCTTCTATCCTGACTCTGCTTCAGGAAAGTGTTTGACTTGCTCAGCTAACTGTGTTTCTTGCTTCAACGCTAATTATTGTGTTACTTGTCAATCTGGATTCCAAAACAATAATGGAGCTTGTGTTGCCTCAACTTCATGCTCATCAACTCAATATCAATACGGAAGTGGTTGTGTTAGCTCATGCCCTATCGGAACATTTGTTCAAGGATCTCAATGTCAAAGAAGCTGCCCCGATAGCACTTACTACCAAAGCCAAATCTGCTACATCAATTGTCCTTCCGGCTTGAGAACTTCTGACGCTTGTGTAACTACCTGCCCTGCTGGTACCACCAAGAACAACGGAATTTGCGCTTGAAAATGATCATACAACTCTCATAATCCTTAATAAATTAACTATTTAAATAGTTCTAGATCATTATAATATTTAAATAAAAACACATTAATCAAGTATATGATGTTATGCTGGCAAGTTTGAGTCTTCTTAAAAAATCAACTCCAATTTTTTTCCGAATTTAATTTTGTTTATGACTGCTGGCTAACTATAACTATTTTTACCTGAAGTTGCATGAAAGAAAAAGAATAAATTAGAACTTCCGCCCAAAAATATACCAATTCCAACAAATACCTTAAATAATTTTACAATTACTGATTCTACATTGATGAAAATAAATGGAGCTTGTATTATTGATGTGAAAACTTGAATTAAAGGAAGAAGAGTGTAAATGAAAAGAATAATCCAAAACAGTTTAGAGGCAACAGGATTAATATATTAATCGTTGGCTCTGCATTCAAACATAAATTTTTATGTTCCATATTCATCATTTTCGAAATACCATCTAACTCCAAGCATTTTTTTTCCTGTGATATTTTTGGTAAACCAAAAGTCTAAGACAACAGCAATAGCAATTAACTCATAAATGACTACATTGCTGAAGAATGTTGCAAACATTGAACGAAACATTAATAAACCTAACACAACCAATTTGAGAACTGCGTGTATTAAGAACCCTATTGTATAACTTGGAGGCTCTAAAATTTAATCACCTTCTTCTTCGACTGAGTTTAAGAAGTTGAATACGTTATTATAGCTTTTGAAATAGCTGCACATCTTTTGTGTTCATTATCAATCTAAAGTTAATTATTATTAAATCGATCGAGTTTTTCTTCAATTATTTTTTTTTATCATGGAGATCTAAATTTTAATATATTGCATCCATGATTAATTGTAAATCGTATTTTTTTCTAAAAATAGTCTGCTTATTTTATTATTTTATGGATTTGTTATATTAATCAACTTATTTTGATTCACCATCACGTAAAGTATAATAAACAATGTCCAAAAATTAAATTAGAATACGAAAGGAATACGAGGAATTCGCTAAAACAGTAAATACATCATAATCAAGAGTGAAAAATCCACTGTGCGCATTGCTCTCTTCGATAATAACATTAAACATTGGAAGGGATACATTGAAGGACCGTAAGACACTCCGTTTCAAGGTGGTCTATTTCAGATTGATATTCAGCTACCACCCGAATATCCTTATAAACCACCTAAAATGAAATTTTAGACCAAAATTTGGCATCCTAATATTTCTTCAGTTACAGGAGCAATCTGTCTAGATATTCTAAAAGATGAATGGTCGCCAGCTTTAACCATAAGAACTGCATTGCTATCTTTACAAGCTCTTTTATGTGTCGCTGAGCCCAATGATCCTCAAGATGCAGTGGTGGCAACTTAATACAAAAATAATAAACCAAAATATGATGAGCATGCTAGAGAATGGGTAAAATTATACGCCTCTCCTGAAATTAATGTGGGAAAACAAAAAAGATTGGTATAAATGGGATTTACTGAGCAGCAAGCTAAAGAAGCCTTAAGTAAATGTGGCTATGATGAAGAAAAAGCTTTATAGATCCTCTTGGGAAGCTGATTACTTCAACTTCATTTATAAAATCTATTAATATAACATTCCATTACTAAATGTGCTATTTTTAAAATTTATAATTATCGTAAATTTGATTTAAAAAAAACATCAAGAATTGTTTGAAACATTTAACAATAAGAATTTATCGCTTTGCCTCCTAAAAATGTTTATTTTACGTTCAAATTTTTCAAAAATACAGTTTTTTTGGCATTAATAATCAAACAATCAAAAATATAAACATCATAAGGAAGGAATAAAGAAAGAAGAACCCATAGAAAAATTAGATCCAGAGTTTTGATTCATGTTCAGGGAAGAAAACAGATTGGATGTGGGATTGTAAATGAAACAGTTAGTCTGTGGATAAATAATTAGTGGAAAATAAATTATTCTTCTTTGCTGAACTGGTTGCTATTGAGTAACTATACGTTGAAAGCGCTGAGGTTGTGGTGGTGGAGTAATTTAGATTTATCGCTTTTTATATTTAAGAATCAAGAACTCTTATCTACAAAGTGGACAAGTATTTTTTGCCTAAGTTATCTATTATTTTACTTTGGCCCACTTTTTGATGCATCGAATACAGAAGAGATGTGTGCAACCATCTAGAGTAGTCTTTATAATAATAAAAGTACATTTGCACTTCTCGAGAAACAAATACTACATTAAAATTCAGTTTTTTGTTGTCGAGTGGCATTTCCTTTCATCAATAATAATTTTATATATTTTTCATTTTAGTCAGGTATGCTCAATACACATAAACTACTGGAAGTGCCAATGTTTCATTAATTAATTTGAAAAGAATAAAAATATCTTTTCATTAAATGGTTTTATTATTTTTTCATTTTTCAATTTTTCAATTAAATAATGCAGATAAGAACTAAAAAGTCAAGTTTCTTATATTCTTATATTTGTGATAAATAATAATCTAAATTATAAAATGTTGGTCCTTTTTAAAAGACTTGTCTTCATCCCCCTTGTGAATAAAGGTCAAACTTTTTCTTTTTCTAGAATCTTGAGGAGAAATCGAAGTCCTCTTTCAGAATAAACAAGTCCATAGATGCTCTCCAAGTCTAATACAGCAAAGAATATTGTTGAATAATAAAGGAGTAATAGTAGTAAATAACATGTAAATTAAGAGGAAAAGTTGATTTAATAAATGTTACTACCGAATGGTTATTCAGAACATGAGTAAGACATAAAAGAGGAGGAAATTTTGTTTGAAGAAGCAGTGTTCACTCGTACCAAACTTAGTGATTCAGTGTTCAGAAAACAAGCAATTGATTAGTTTTACAGTATGCTAGCCAACAAATAAAAATGATGCTTATACTAACATATTTTATCATTCTTTTTTAAAGCATCTTCATCATTATGTAGAAAAATAGTAATGATCTAGAAAGGATTAAACTGGTTCTATTGAGACGTAAGTTATTTTACATGAATAACTATTTCCACAACAGCTGCAAAGAATGATCATAAATGATCGGTATGTTATTTCTGCAAATTAAAATTTGATCAAAAAATTCTAATTAATACTGGTGTATTACTATATAATTCTATAAATTTAAGTTTTGTTTCATAAACAGCTTCATCATGGCTTCAGATAAGTACGATTTCGTTTTCAAAATACTGCTCATTGGTAACTCATCAGTTGGCAAATCCAGTTTGCTGCTTAGATTTTCAGACAACATCTTTCATTAGGCTTTTCTTCCTACTATTGGAGTAGACTTCAAAATTAGAACTATTGAACAAGCTGGAAGTATTATCAAACTGCAAATGTGGGACACAGCTGGGCAAGAAAAGTTTAGAACTATCACTTCAGCTTATTATAAGGGATCTCAAGGTATTGTGCTTGTCTTTGATTTGACAGATCGCAAATCTTTTGACGATATCAAAAACTGGCTTTGTTAGGCATAAAAATATAGTCATAAAGATGCTGTAAAGATTTTAGTGGGAAATAAATGTGATATGAATGGTCAAAGACAAGTGAGTTTTGAAGAATGTGAGATATTTGCTAGAAATGAAAACATGATTTACTACTAATCGTCAGCTAAGCAAAATCGGAATGTTTAGAATATCTTCACAGGATTATCAGCCAGCATGAAATAAGCTTTTTCAAAGCAAAATGTTGAGAAATACAATAAAACTACAACTCCTTTGCAGCCAATTAAAATCGAGGGGAAAATAAAAAACAAAACATGCTGCTGATTTATTTACTATTTTATGTTTCTATTTCTCGTTGTCAATTAATTATACTTTTAATTTGTGTGAAAATTAAATTATACTATATTTTACATTATATTTTTAAAATAAAAGAGGGGTTGGGGTTGGGGTTGGGGTTGGGGTTGGGGT
>DYPS01000089.1 GCA_020719775.1 Desulfosporosinus sp.
GGTGTGAGATGCTCACCGATAGGCTTTTAGTCTATCGGCAGTCTACTCGATTAGGGGCTGGTGTTCATTCATATCCGTCAGTTTGTTATTTAGCTTTTTTAATGTCATTGTCAAACTGCACCAACCTATCCACGAAGCACAAATTTATTTTGTTTTTTTGAGCGTGGGCAATCCTAAAACCGTCCTGAAAGGCGGTTACGTGGGTCGGCTTTGCAAGCTCTTTGACAAAGCTTAGATTGAAGCGTTGGCTTGTGGGGCTTTGGCAATGTGCTTGCAAATGCGTTGGCATATTAAAATAATTTTTCTTGTTTGTAATTCATTGCAAAATCAAACGCTTTTTGTAAAGTTTTTTCACCAATACCATCATAACTAACAAGTGTTACCATTGAATAAACTTCTGGATTTTCCAGTACTTCATTTATTTTTCTAATATATTGAGGCTGTATCCCTGTTGCTACTTTTATTTCTTGTGGAGAAAGTTCCTTCCAATTCTTTTTAAAGGTTACAAATAAATCATCTGGTGCAGAAGGGTCATAATCATAAACTTCTATTGGAATATCACATTTTGACAGGTACTTAATCATTAGCAATTTTACTTCTTCTCTTTCTAAGCCTCCATTGTGAGTTCCCAGTAAAGGGAATGCTATTGATGTTATACACTTTTCTTTATATGTTTCAGTAAATTTAATAAGACCCTTTTCTATGTATTCCATTTTACTAGGATATTTCCAATGATATTTAGTTGGAAAGTTTAATACCCAAGGAGTGTTTGGTTGTTGGTTGTATAACCATAGTTTTCCTATTGCTATGTGTTTTTCATCGCAATACCTTTTATAAATATCAAACATTAAAGGGTATCGAAGTTTAAAAACCAGGGCAATCCCTTTCCCCATCACACCAACGCAATTAATGGTGTTTACAATTGTCTGTGCTTTAGAATTAAAAATATTCCCATTGAGAAAGTTTAAATTCGATGGAGTAGGCAACTCGCTTGAATTAAATTCGACTGCCGTATTTCCAGCAATTTTGTTTAACAAAGCAATATACATAGATTGATAGGAAGCAGAAAATATCAATAATTTATAGCTTTCAGCATAGGTTATATTTCCATTTTGATAACTAAATAAATATTCAAGGTATTTTAATCCACCAGCATCTTTTGTATAACTTGCTACATCACATTGATAATATACAGATAGTAAATAGAAAAACGATTTTACATCAAATTTTGATAGATTACTCTGCTCTTTTATATTAAACCATGTATCATCTAAAGATGTTTTGTTCTGCATATACAAGCCCAAAGAATCAGTACTCAACAGTGCTTTAAATAAGAGGAAATCATTATCAGATAGATTTAGCTCTTGTTTATTCTCAGAAATAATTCTTATTGTTTCTGAATATTGATTATCACGATTACCTTTTTTATGTGCAATTGGTTTACCAATGTCATGCAATAGCAAAAACAATCTAAACAATTCTATTTCAATTTCAGAAAAATGATTTGCAAAATACTTTTCAAACTGATTTAAAACATTAATAGTATGCTCCTTAATTGTATAATGACGTACTTGTGCATCATATAATTCTTCTAAAGCAGGTGCTTTCTCGCAGATATCTAATATTCTTTCTTGTGTAGTCATAAAGCTAATTTTTATAAACTAACCAGTCTCTTGTTCCTATCGCATTATCGACAAAATGCACTTCAATTGGTTGTTCTGTTTTTGTAAATTTAATTTCAGGGTAAGCAATAATCTCATTTGCTGTTTCTTTTTGAATTCTGTCAGGATTAAGAATTTCAATATTTTTTAGGCCTTCTCCCTTAATTGACAAATAAGCACTATCCTGATATTCAGAGGTAATTGAGACTTCTGTTTCAGTTTCGTTGATAATAAGTTTTCTATTACCTCTATGGAAAACTTCCCAACCATTTGCATTAATTTTCTTACAAATAGGGTTGTTGCCTAATTGTGATTTTAGCATTTTAGCATTTTCTTCATTATAGCAAATGATTTCAAATGAATCCTGTTTGGAAAAATCAAATTCTTCAAGAACAAGAAATTCCTGTTGAGAATATTGTTTGTAATTCTCATAATCACTTATATTTGAATACAGATAAGTTGTATTGATTGCATTGGGAATTTCCGATACCTTTTCAACTCTTGCCCAATTAGTTTGCATATTCCCAGTACTATAATAGCATTTATCACCCATTTTTATTAAAACTTCTTTCAAATCAAATTTAAAAAACACTGGCATTGGGCACTTTGGTAATCCAAGACTTCTAGCTTGAGGATAATATGACTTCCACTTACTACAATGAATCCAATCTCCATCCCAATACTTCCAAGTTTTAAGATAGCCAGAAGATGAATCATGTCCTAAGCACTCATTATAAAATTGAGTTGGTGTTTGTGGACGAAAATAAAATCGGGCAAAGTCGTGTGCTGTATCTCGTCTTGCTACAAGATTTCCCGCTGCGTTTGCAAACTTGCCATCCGCTTTAGTTCGACTCAAAATTTTACTTTCATTAATTATATCTATTGCATTGAATAAATGAGTAAAATGATAAATGAACGGTTCACTTGGAAATAGTTCTAAAAATTCAACACAATTAAATTCTGCCTTGTATTTGCTTAAAGTGGAGCCTATTCTCTCAATTATTTGAGGATTTTTTCTTAATAATTGCCAATCCCATTTGTTTCGATACTTCTCAATAAGTTCTTCAGTGAATTTTATCTCCATTGATTTGGAGATATTTGACCAGTCCAAAACATCTGAAAATGGTTCGAGAAGCTCATTGGAAATTTTAAAATCTTTTCTTGAATTAATTTCAACCCAATTCAATTTATCTTTAAATAATTTCAGATTTTCAACAGTTATTTTAAAGTTTTCAGATTGAGAAATAAAATCCCAATCGACATAATCTTGATATTTAGTTATTAATGAAACATCAGAAATATCCAAAACTTGATTTTTTGTTACATACAACCAAACCAAGCTATCTCTGTAATTCCAAAGAATTTCGGTTGAAAGATTTGTGTTTTTAGAAATAGCATTCCAATCAAGATTTTGTATTTTAAGTACAGATAGAGTTTTAGCATTTGGAACAAAAGTTTTGCTTTGGGAAATTAAATACCAATTAAGTGGCTTGTTTAAAAGTTTTATTATAAGTTCTTCGGAAAAAGCAATATCTGTTCTATTTGATATTGCCTCCCAATCCCAATTCTGATTTGAAAGTTCTATAAAGATTTCGTTTTCAAACTTTATGTCATTTCTTTCTGAAAGAGCTGCCCATTTCCACGATTTTTCTTTATTTTCTTTGATAAATGCTAAAGAAATTTTAACTGAAATATTCTGTGATAAATATGCCCAGTCCCAGTCATTATTGATTGTTTCAGCAAGTAGTTTCTCAGTAATATCAGAATCTGTTCTCTTAGAGAATGCGTTAAAATTTATGTACTTCGAGAATTTGCGGAATCGTTTTGTAAATTCTTTTTCTTTTTTGAAACAACTACTAAATTCTGATAAATATTCCCAATCCCAGTTTTCAGATTCAATGCTTAGTACTGAATCATTCCAATTAATACTAACTAATCTTGACAATGACTTGAAATCCCATTGATAAGATTGGTTTTTCAATAACTTAAAAATATCTTTCAACCATACCTCATAACTAAACAATGATTTATCCCATTTAAAAGATTTATTCAGTGCTCTCGAACCTGAAAATGTTATCCACTCAACAAACTCGATGTTTTCATTCAGATATTGTCTTGGATTAAAACTTGGTATATCATAGAAATAGCTATAATCCCACAGAAAAACATCTTGATAATAAGTTTGCGAAATCAAATTTTCTAATTCATCATAATCAAATTTGCTGGTAATTGTTTTCCAAAGTTGCTGTTTTAATTCATCGTCAGCAATAGAAATACATGCTGCAACTTCTGCCAAATGTTCTGAAAGTTGCAAATCCGATTTTTCAAATCGTTTTTTTAAAAGTATATTCCAATTCCAGTAATCATTATAATCAGGAAGTTTTTTTAAAACAAACTCTTTATCTAAATGAATTGAGAGGTAATCCCAATCCCAATAATCAAGATATAAATCCAATTTATCTGCAATAATAGATAAATCAATGTTTTGAGTAAGATAGTTCCAATCCCATTTATTAATCCATTTAGGATTGCCAAGTGAATCTATTTTTATTGTAGAACAAAAACGCTTTGTAAGAATAATCCAATCCCAATGATAATCAATATGCTGTAAAACAAATTCTTTTGATGATTTTTCTGTAACGTAAGTCCAGCTTTCTTGGTTTAATTCCAAATATGACAACACATTCGCATTATCAAAAATTGCCTCTAATATTTGACCAGATATTTTTGTTAGTAAGATACTGAAATTCAATTTGTCTTTTACCGAAAGTAAAAATTCCGAATTAATTATCAGATTAGCATTTTCGGAAATTATATCCCAATTCCAATTAAAATCAGGAAATTCAATAACAATCCGACTATCTGAAATGCGTGCAGAAACAAAATCGAAACCCTTTTGTGTTCCTATTTTTGAATGGTATTTATTAAAAAAGTCAGCACTCCAATCAATGAATGGATTGCATTCAAAGCCCGAAATATAACTGCCACTTTCCCAAGTTAAATATCCTGTCCTTTCTAACAAATTAATAAGTTGTTCCGTCCAAAAATAATTTGCTTGATTGGGCTGATAATCTCTTAATGAAGATTCTTTTACCCCAGAAAGCACTTTGACAAAGTCAGACGATTGACAAAATAATTTTATATCATTTTCGGAAATAAAAGCACGATTGATTACATTCTTCAGGTTCAGAAAATTACTAAAATTCAGTATATTATCTATAATGTAGGGTAAATCATAGTCAGTTGAAATGAATATCCAATTCCATCGTTTAGTTGGATATTGAACAAGCAATGGTTTAATATTGTCAATATTGGTTTTGGTTAGGTCGGTCAACTCAAAATCTATCGTGTCTATATTGGCTTTGATAAACTCGAAATCCAACTGTGGCATTATTCTATCCCAATCCCATTCCTGCTCTTTCAGGTCTGGAATAAGCAATAAAATTTTAATAACTTCAATACTAATGTTCTCCTTGGCTGATACTACTTCAAAATTCCAAGGATATTTAGATGCATTTTGGATTAAGAAATCATCGTCAATCCTTAATGATAACGAAGTCCAATCAAGTTTATCACGATATGTATGTAAATACTGGTTTAATATATCTATTGAACAATAATTTGATATACTGAACCATTGGTTTGCGTTTGCATTTTCGGCAATGAAAGAGAACAATTGCTTATCGTTCCAACTCAAACGGTTGTCTTTTACAAGCGAATCCAATTCCAGTAAATCTTCAAAAGGAATTATGGATTCATAATCCAACACAGCAGTAGGGTCTTTGATAAGTTTCAAGTACAAGCCCCATTCTATTTTTTTCTCTTTCGTTTCTACATTATCAAGACTATTCAATAATTCGGTTGCCTCAATGCAAATTTGATTGTTGTGGAATATAATTGGATAGTATTCAGCCCCTTGTTTGAATAACCGAATATCTACCTGACAACTTGTAAATTCATAATAATTTGTCGGTTCTGATTTATATAATTGATAATGTTCTTTTGATTGTAATTTATGGCGTTTAATTAACTCTGATTCCTCAATATCAAAGATTTCAATGATATTAACATGCTCATATTTAATTTGTTTTTTTTCTGAAATTTCCGAAAACTCGCCCAAAGCAGAATAAAATGGGAAAAATAAATTTTCTTTTAATCCAGCAGGTTTGATATTTGGATTTTCTAATAATTTTTTCTGCCCTGAATAAAACATATATTTTTGCCCGACTAACAGTACTCTGTATCCAAAATCGGTTAATTTTAAAATAGCAGATTGTTCTTTCTCTGAAATGTATTCAACTAAACCCCAATTTAAAACAGGTTTTATTATTGCTCTAAAAATATCAAGTTCTGCTTTGTCTGCGTATCGTTTTTGAGTTATTTCAAAATCATCAAGCACATTGAAACCCAACATTGTTGCAATTTTGCTTTCTTCAATAAAACCATTATTTGATTCAAGAATGCCACAAAGAACTCTGTCAATATCTTCAATAGGATAGGTTTCATAAAGCGAAACATTGCAAGTAGTTTTTTTCAAACTCCAAGTACAAAACCCTTTATCATCAATAGTTGAAGCGTAAACAGGTTCAGAATTATTTACTATATCTTGCCAATTCATTTTGCTTCGTACTTTATAATTCGACCATTCGGATTGTTTGCAATCGTTTTATATACATTATTGTATATCTCCTTTTGCCTAAATAATTCACTATTACCAACAATTATAAGTAATCGTTTTGCACGAGATAATGCAACATTTAGCCGATTAGGTGATTGAGCAAAACCTAAGTCTTTTTGTTCGGAGTAACCCAATTCACCATAGAGATTTATATCTGGCTTTTGATTTTTGTCAGATGCAATCCGATTACTTCGTACCATCGAAACAATGATAATATTTCTTTCCATGCCTTGAAATCGGTCAACAGTACTAACCCTTATAGGAATATCTCTAAACTCGTTACATAGATTTTTTAATAACCGAATTTGCTTTCCATAAAAACTAATCAAACCAATTTGTTGGTCTTCGGGATTTTTCCAAAACGACTGATAGGACTGAAAACTCTCGGATTGTTGAAGTTTTGTCAATACTTCCCTTATTGCATCAATTTCCCCGTGATTAATTCTTGAAGTACCGTCTAATAATTCAGGTGTATTTGTATCAATCCAAATTACATGATTATCTTTCGAAATTAAATCATCAATCTCAATACCATGAAAACGAGAAGCCCAATTTGTCATATCTGGGTCATTTACTCCCAAATCAACAGGCGAAATTAAACCACAATCCAAACCACCATCTTTAATATAAAACTGTCTAATTACTTCGTTTATATCAGGATGCATTCGATATTGCAAATTAAATATTCCTTTCAAACTATCATCAATTTTATCAAATAAGCGTTCAAAATGTGATATTTCCATTTCTTTGAAATGCTTATTTACAAAAGATTTTAATTGCTTAATCTTTTTTCTATCGTCATCATTTTCTGTTCTATCTAATAGAAAATCAAAAGAGAGCACAAACTCCTCTTTATCCAACAATGGTGGTAGTTGTCGATGGTCGCCAATGACTATATTTTTTTTGCCATATACTAATGGCAATGAAAGTTCAGCAGGAGTTGCTTTACTTGATTCGTCTTGAATTACAGTGGAGAAAACTAAATTCCCTTTATAATCCGAATATTGAGAGCCATTATTGTTAGTCTGTTTATTTATCTTACCAAATACCTCACAATAACTTTTGAAAAAAGATGTTGGATTATTACGTGTATTCCTTTCGCCTATCGAACTACAGGTTGCACCTATTACATTGCAGTTTTTGATATAATTGTCAAAGAAAATATTTCGAATTTGTTTTGTTGGATTCTTCAATAAATTGTCCCATAATTCAAGTGTGGTATCATCAATCTCAGTTCTATCAATTCTACGTTGAATATTTTTAATCCAATTTTTTAATATCAATTTTTGTGGCAATAACTCTTCATCTTGCTCAACATTGTCAATTTCAACATTGCCATTTTCAACCCATCTTTTCATTACATTAAGTGAGAATTGCCGACCTTCCATTTCCAATTTTTCTTCGTCACCTATGCGGATGGGTTTTACCAAATTATGCCATTTGTTTACAATACGGTCTATTGCATTATCAACGGCTAAATTTGTTTCAGAAGTAAGCAAAATACGTTCTTTAGGATTTTTCCTAATATGTTGCCAAATGATTTCGGCAATGGCAGTAGATTTTCCAGTTCCTGGAGGTCCTTGAATCAAAGCTAAATCTTTTGCTAAAAGAGTTTTTATAATTGCTTGTTTCTGTGGGGCATTAATATTTTTGTTTAATAAATGACAATCTAAATCTTGATAAGTTTCACTTAATAGATTTGTTTGGTAATCTATATCATCAATTTTTGTTGCTTTTTCGGCATCGAAGATAAAATCCTTTAATTTGGGATTTTGAAGATTTTTGCCACTTAAAATATTGCTAAGAGATTTTTTCAATCTGTTGATTTTTTCAATATCTCCTGTAAGATTTGTCTCTATTGTACTGTTAATTTTAGACGCAAAAATTAGTTTGGTTTGCTCAAAATTATCGCCTGAAATATCAAAAATCATTTCAGGATAATTCACTCTAAATAATTTCCCAAAGTCATTTTTCCCAATGCAAAAATTTGCCCCTCTTAATTCTTTAACAGTATTAATCAGTGATTCTCTTTTTGATTGATTATCAATTGTTATTATATACTTTTCTTTGTTGCTTGGAATTTCATATAAACCCAAATCAAATGCATTGATATCAAAATCGCCCAATTCTGATTTTATCATATCACGAATGATAACCGATTGTTCTTGTGTTTGATATTCTTGAAAAAAATAAAGATTTCCTTCTCTATCGTTTCTTTTGGTTTGTATTGATGGGAATTTCTCACGCAATAAATTCTCAACTTCGTCTAATGATATATCTTTAATTTTAAAATCAATATTGCATCTATGATTTTTATAAAAAGAAAAATTTAAAAACGGACATTTATTAATAATGCGAGAAATAGCACTTTCGATTTCTTCATTTTGCCAATTAAAGTCTATACCAATACTATCAGTATTTTCACTGATAGTCATATTTTCATCCACAAAGGATGTATATATTTTCTCCCAAAATTCATCTTTTGAATAATTTTGTTTCGGAAGAAATTCGTTATCGTACTTCATCAAATCATATGAGTACATAAACTTCATCTCAAACTTTATATTTTCAGCGCCGAAAAAAGAATCGAAAAACTTTTTTAATCGAAAATATTTTAGACTAAAGTCCCATCGTTCATCATTGTACGCACCATACATGTCATTTTCACCTACCTTGTCTGATTCTCTAAGATTAGTATGAAATGTAAATGAATTATTTTCGACATTCAGTTTTGGCAAAATATACGGAGAGGTTTTACTGTCGTATTTTATTATAATTTCAGGTTCTACGAAAAAAGTATAGTCATAACCTATAAGTGTTAATCCAATTTCTTGATGTAATTGATTAATGATTTTATCATTAAAATAGCCTCCAGTAATCTCTATTGTACGATTCCAATTAATGTTGACATTATCACGATTTCTATAACTCTGTGTTTTATGATTAGCAATTATTTCAGGAAATGCTTTTTTAATAAAAAACAAAGGATTGGGGCGGATTGACAAAATCACACTGGCAATCTCTGGTATTTCAATATTGATTTTATCAAATGAATATTGCCTGTCTAACTTCCTTAATTCAAATATTGAAATCTGCAAACGACCCTTTCTATCGAAAGAATAATCTAATTCAGATTTATCAAGTAGTTTTTTTAAATTACCTATAGGAGAACTTTTCTTGTTTATATATCCATCAATAACTGGTTCTGGTTGAAATTTTATAAAATTAGCTGCTGCTCTTTCTGACAATTGTTTTTTATGTTCTTTTTCCAAATTCTGTGAAACAACAAAGTCAGCATATAAATATCCCTTTTCCACATTAATTTCATTTAAAGATATTTGAAATAATGAGGCTATTTCTTCAATAATTTTTCCTGTTTTATCGTTCTCGTCTGCGGTTAAATATAATTTCTCGCCAGCAATTCTTGCGGATTCAGGAATAATACTTACGGGAGCGGAACGTAACCGTAGCATCTGTTCTTGAACATCAGTATGAATTTGCCAAATATCTTGCAGAAAATTATCTTTCATTCGTATTTTTTATTACTTATAGCAGATTGACTAATCAAGTGATTTTTCTTTGTGTGTCGGCAAGATTGCACTCTTTGACAAAGCTTTGGTTTTAGCGTTGGCTCGTGCGGCTTTGGCAATGTGTGCAATGTGGGTGGAGTTTCCTTCTTTTTTGCGGGTGGGAAGAAAAAAACAAAATAAATTTCCATCAAATTTGCACTGTCCTGTCAAAAAGCTAAATCCTTTCTTTCGTTATTATTTATCACTATCGTATCTGTCTGGTCGTCTGTCTTTTTACACTTGTTGCCAACAGTTGAGTGTAGCAGCAGTAAGGGATTGCGGGTTTCTCACTTGTCCACCGACACCGAAGTTTGAGCGGGGCAGTATGCTGGAAATACCACTGAAACCCTTATTGCTGCTACACTATGTGTGTGCCCTGCATGAGTGCAGTGCACTGACAAATTTAGCAGAAAAATTTC
>DYPS01000090.1 GCA_020719775.1 Desulfosporosinus sp.
ACCCCAACCCCAACCCCAACCCCAACCCCAACCCCAACCCCAACCCCATTATTTTAATAAAAAATAGAAATATCTTCATACAATAATCATCAAATACAGTCAAATATTTTTTGATAAAGAATAAAATTACAAGCAAATTTATCTTCCAGCTCATTGATGTGCAGGCTATATTTTAAATTATTTTACATTTTAAAGAAAAAATGATCAATCATCAATTGAAGAAAAAAATAAAGAATTTAAGCCACAAAGAATTTGTTTGTAATCAATGCTTCCGAAACATTCTTTGTTGAAAATTTTAAAGGCACAGATTCACATATTGTCCACACCAAATGAGAATAAGTATGTTTCAAAAAAGTAATGAGTTGAAAACTAACTGATTTTTAACATCAAAACGAGAAAATTGATAATATTCGCAACATTTTGCATCACTAATAAACACAAAAAACATTAAAATAGACAGATTGTGATTTCAAGTATATGAAGAAAATAATGTGGATAGCAAAAATTTATAGTATAATGTTGCTCGGAAGATCTAAAGATCTTAGAGACGCAGTTATTTGCAACATTCATTATCCTTTAAATAAACTAAAAATGAATGGTTTTCTAGGAATATTTTTTGGATTTTGATATTTATGATAGTAATGAGTAATTTATATCAATCAGTAATCAAACAGAAGTCAAAGAGAGAGGAGGACTACGGTCATAATTATCTTAATAAATTTGATGCAATTTCTAGAGTAACGAAGGCTGAGCTTCTCCATCATGCTGAGTATTGTCTTATGCAATTTAGTGAATTTGTTTACTAAGTGAATCTTGGGTAAAACGCATTGCCTCAAAGATATTTAATAGAGCAGCGATGGAAGCAACTTCTTTGTGGAATGGTGAATTGTTAGTTCGCTTTGATATCACTTTTTTGAATACATTTGCGAGTGCATAAGTTAAGTATATCTTGAGACATTGATTTATGATGAAAAATAATAACTGAGTTAAAAGATAGCAAATAATAAAGGGAATACTTTGTTTGAGATTAAAATTATTAAAAATAAATGATGAATAAATCAATAAGTAGCATTAGCAGTCGCTTTAAAGCATCTTTTTCTGGCCGAATTCCAAGTATATCCAGTATTACAAACACACTTTATATTCGAGTAAAGTTTATACATTGGTGAAGCAGTTCCAAGAGCTTAAGCAAATTGAACATCACCTGAACCCATCCATAATTTTTCAGTCGCAGAAATAGATTGGAAGGCGGAATTGATTTTAACACCGGCATGTTTGAGACAATAAGTACATCTAGCATCAGTAATTGCAAGTTTACATCCAGGTTTACAAGAAAGAGATATAACATCCCAGAAATATCCAGTATTACAAATACAAAAATATTTCAAAACAGTAGCAGATGCAGTTTGATTAACATAAGGAATAGTTGAGCAGTTCATGCAGGCATTGGTATAATCATTCCAAATTTATCCAGAATTACATTTACAATTGTAATTATCAAGTTGACCTAACGTACAATTCAAAAAAGTTCCAGCCAAAGTCAAAATCTTTTTTAAGGGAGTGAAAGAAAACTAACAAGTTAAGGTAGAAGGATTCCAAACATAGTTAGGGACACATGTACAATTGAAGTTTTTAATTGAAGAGGTTGTTATGTTAGCGTTAAAGTAGATATCGCATGTATTGCAAATATTTTTTAAACTACTATAAATAGCCTTAGTAATGTTGCAGTTACAATTTTGTTCAGTTTGATTCCAATAGAAACTTTTCTTACACTCACATGCAGTGTTATTGGTTGATATTCCAGTTGATCGAACTGTCTGCTTAGAGCAGGGGACACAAAATTGTTTGTATAAGATTGAATTAGTTGGACAAATACAATTTGTTGTATTGCAACCACATTATAGAAGAGTAGCGTTCCATTTCCATCCACTTTTGCATCCACATGCTTGTTAACTAGTTTTATTACCTGTTGTCCCAACAGTATTACAAACTTTACATTTAATATTTGAAGCCCCATCTTTTATAGATTTAGTATTGCAAATACATATGAACTTGGCACTATCCCATATCATATTTTCATTACAGCCACAACTTGTTGCTGTTACCTTTGATTTGTTGGAGAAATGGGTAGTTTCATCACAAATTTGACATATTAGGTTATTTGAATTCCAAATTGAATTTGGCTATTTGCAAACACATGTTTTGTATATAGGACTCCATATTAAAGTACTAGCGCAGGCACAAGTTGTAGGATAGCTTTGATTTACACCAAGAGTAAGTCCACCACCCAAATTTTTACAAGGAGTACATCTATTACTTACAAGATAATTAGCTGTATCATTACAGATACATATTTTTTTATTAGCAACCCAATAAGTACCAACAATACAATTACATCCTAATATTGCTTTATTATAGCTGACCCCTCCAGCAATAACAGAACAATTACCGCAACCTGCTCCTCCGATATCAAACAGTAGGGCAGTACTATTACAAGAACATTTTCCATTTATGAACTGATAGTTTGCTCGACATTTACAACTATAGTTTGTTGATATTTTAGAAATATTTGTTTAACTATATGGGATTACATAAGGATCTGCTTTACAATCTATACATTTTCCTGTTGAATTATCCATTGAAAAACCATTAGTGAAATTGCATTCCATACATTTTGCTGTTATACCTGTCCATACCTTAGCTTATGTACTATTACATTAGCAGGCATTTGGTGGAGTCTTTCCATTTCTATCCAAAGCATCAATTGGACATTTTTTACAAGATTTTACACCAAAATAATATTTGGAACATTTTCCATAGCCACAACCATTAGGATCAGAATTATAGCAAGATACACATTTTTTTGTGTATATGTTAAACTCAAAATCAGGTTCACAAGTACATTTTTCCTCAATCAAATAGTTTGTTTAATCAGTTGGATCTGCAGGTTGTACAATATTTTCAATAGACTTACATGATATGCATTGAGATGTAGTTGCATCCCACCAAAATCTAGAGCATGAATCTTTGGAGCATTATTCCTATGTTTTTGCTTCAAAGCAAATTTTACACTCACCATTGATCCACACGTAATTTAATTCACAACCACAAGTTCCATTTACAACTGTGGATTTATTATCAACTTTGACTCCAGAACACTGACTAGTGCAATTTTAGATAAAAATAAAATCAGAACAAGTTCCAGTACCACAGGTTTATGTAATAGTTGAGCCTTAGCATTGAGAACAATTATTATTAGTACTATCCCAAATAAAAGAATTTTTACAGCCACATGAAACATTACCAAAGAATACTGTATTCAAAGCAGGATCAGCATTGTCGTCCAACGCACATTCAACACATTTACTACCAGAATAAACAAATCCAGCACAAGTTTCATGTTTACAAGCTAATTCGTCAGTAGTCAAAGAACATAAGCTACAGGAAAACGTTTTATAATTCCAAGCATACCCAGAGTAACATTAACAACCTCCAATTTGGTCATTATATTTTTAGAAAGATGAAGGAATTGATTCGCAAGTTCTACAAATTTTGGAATCAGAATTATAAAAAAATCCTTTACAAATATAGCAGGCTATTTCATCTGCTCCGATACAGGGAGAACATATCTTTTATGAAGCATTCCAATAATAACCAGTCTGACAGGGACATTATGCATTAGAATATGCCTTTCCGTTTGGATCAGTAAATTCAATTGCTGAACAAGGATTACAAAAAGTTTCATTAAAGTAAAAGAATGGACAGGCATATGTTTTTTGACAGTTGTCTGAGCTGGCTACAGTAGTACAGTCTACACATTAATTTTTTGTAGTGTCCCAGTAAAATGTATCATTACATATTTTTTTTAGTTCACATTTTGAGGAAGTGTCATTAAATTGAAAAGATGGGCATAATGCACATTCATCTGTTATATTTGTCAATTAGCATTGTTTACATTCAAAAGGGCTAGTGGTTGTGTTATAAAATCCTTATATGCAAGTTGGTTTTAGTAAACAAAGTGTAGCATTTACTACTTCAAAATCTGTGCATTGAGCAGTGCATTGGGTTGAATTTGCTTTTTCGCATGGTAGGCAAGTTGATCTATCACCATCATAGAAAAAGCGCAATGGACAGGCAGGAGCAGGAGCATCTTGTAGATAAACATTTTGTATCATTAGAAGCAAGAGAAGTCCAGACAGGACAGTTGTTCTAGTTCTCATATTTTATTATTATACAAACTAACAAATCTAAAGCCAATATAAAAGGAAAAAGCTGCAGCGTTAGATTTAAAGAAAGCCAAAATTATATTTACAAAAAAATGAGAGAGGAGATAGCCCACATGAACCAAATAACGAAAACTAGAGTCGCTACAAATAAGTATTTATATTTCGTAGTTTTGAAAATGATGTTATGAAGTTGATGGTTTTGGTAAAATCAATTTAAAACATACAAAAATGGAAGTGAGAAGTAGGGAACCTGATAGATTTTTGATTTAGATGAATGCTGAACTCTCCTAGACTTTGGAACTTAAACGCTTCTTTTTTTTAGCTTCTCAATTTGTCGTAAAGGGGGTTAGTATTATAATCAACTTTCAGAACAAATCAATAAAATCAAATACAAATTAAATAATTACCATTGGCAAGTTGTCCCCAGCATTTGCAAGACAATTCCCTTGCTTGTTTATATGAAATTGTTAAAATTGAACACTACGGCATTTGAGAATGTTCCACTTGATTTCATAAAAGTTATTTAAGCAATAAAAATTATAAATAGAGCTGGTTTTAATGATTGATGAATTTGAGTCTTTCTTTGAAGGGTGGGGCTATTGACTTTGGTTGGAAGTTATCTAAAACAGCAAAAAATTATTAATACTTTTTTTGATTATTAATATATTTAGATTAATAAAAAATAGTACACATACCAAACAATTAAATAGGCTGGTTTATAACAAATACAGTCAATTAAAAAAGTTTTTGAAATAATTAATTTTTAATTTTATTGATTTTCAATTTTTAGGTAAACAATCTGAACTAAGCAACTATAAACAGTATCATTCTATCTAATTTTGAGTCTATTTGTAATTGGGGGGGAATGACAGTTCTAAATATTAAAATAAAAGATAGACTTATTTATTAATATATTGAAACTAATATAACAGCTAATAAAACTAAATTAAATAAACTTTTAATTTAATATCATAGTCTTCCCAAGTTTCATCTCTATGATGGTGTGTCTTGTCTTTTTATGAGTACAATAACTACTAAAATTCCACTTCCATTGAATACTGCATTTAATATATTTTAATAGCTATAACTAGCATTAATAATAAAGAGAATAGGACAAACCTATCATAAGATGACAACCTATAACAGTTAATATTATGCCTACATATGAGTCAAAATTTTACCAACATATGAGTCAATATTTGACCAACATATGAGTCAATATTTGACCAACATATGACAGTCAATATTTTAGGGCTTCAGCTTGCAACCTATTTATTGTGTTGTAAGGTGAAAATGAATGAATACAACTACCATATTAATTGAATATTCAATATGATATATCTACGATCATTCAATTTCAGGTATATCGTGATATTAGGAAATGAATCTATCTATTTATATATCACCTTGTTAATACATGGATTTATAGATTAGTGAATCAGAATAGTTAAACATTATTCCCTCAATACACAACAATACTCTCAAATAATTGGAAAATAGTAAATCTCCTGTCCTGCTGATATTTATTGATGTTTATTAACTATTTATAATTTAAAATGATTATGTTATAAAATGTTGAGAATAAATCACTCAATAGGTTGCGTTACTGCTAGTATTGAAGCATGCTCTTCTTGCCACATTCCAAGTATAGTTACCTTTGCATTTGCACTTCAATGAAGTATAGTTACTATAAAGGGTTGATCGAAGATTCATTTCAGCAATGAACTCATTATCGCCTGAAAGTTGGAAAGTATCAGTTTTAAGACTGACTGACTGAAGTTGAGAAACTTGCTCAACACCAGTGGCAACCAAACAGTATCCACATCGACTGTCAGCAAGAGGATATTTGCAGGTATTATTTCTACAACTGAAGGTCAAAATATCCCAACTTGTTCCATTATTGCAAGGACATGAATATTTATAATTTTTAGTTGCTCCAGTTGTGTTAGTGAATGGAATAGAATTGCAGGCAACACATTTGTTAGTAATGGTGTTCCATATTGATCCGACAGAGCATTTGCAATTGAAATTATCAACAAGACCTCCGATAGAACCTCCTAATCCAGAACATGATATCTTAGTTCCATTTGCTAGCATGACGAGACTTCCTGCAGTGAATCTGCAAGTCAAATTTACAGGATCCCATAAGTGGTTGATTGTGCAATTGCAGGCAGTCTTAGCCGTTGAGGTGTAGTTGTAAGCATTGGCGCTAATGTCACAGAAAGTACAAACATTTTTATTTGTATTGGTCATACCACCTTTAGGACAAGTACAATTACTGTTAGTGGTATTCCAAACAAAACTTTTTTTGCAGGCACAAGCTATATTGCTTGAAGATTTTCCAGTTGAACCAATAATTGTTGAACAATTTGTACATATTTGATTTATTAAAGCGAAATCAATAGGACAAATGCAGGAAGTAGTAGTGCAAGTACATATTTGGAGATTAGTATTCCATGCCCATCCTGCTTTACAGCCACAACCAGTTGTTCCAACTTTTGCTCCGCTTGCTCCGATAATACTTGAACAAGCAGTGCAATATAATTTGCTGGTTCCTTTAGGAATAGATTTGGTGTCGCAGATACAGGTGCTAGTTAATGAATTCCAAATCATGTTGGCATTACAAGCACAAGCACTTTGTCCATTGGAAGTTCCCTTGCTGAAGTAGGCGGCCTTAGTGCAAGATTCGCATTTACCAGATAATACACTCCAGATTTAAGTAGTATTAGTACAAGTACATGTTTTCAGAGTTGTATTCCAACTTAATCCAGCAGCACACAAACAAGAAAATGGATCAGCTAAATTTGAGCCTGTAGCAAGTCCTGTTCCCAATGAAGCACAAGACTCACATTTTGAACCTTTCAGAAATTGTCCAGCTGTATTACACACACACTTCTTGGTAATATTATTCCATTTAGCACTTTTAATACAATCACATCCTCCAGTATTCTTATTGTAAGCACTTCCACCAGCAATTTGAGCACATGTTCCACATCCAGCTGAATTTCCCATATCATATAGCAATTTTGTAGCATTACATCCGCATTTACCATTGATGAAGGAATAGTTAGAAGCACAGAAACATGAATCATTCTTGGAAATGGTTGTTGCGTTTTTAGTAAGATCTTTGTTTGATAAAATTGTGCAATCAATACATGCTCCAGACGCATTGTTAAGGGCCTGTCCGATTTTATAATCACAGGAAACACAGGATACTGTTGCTGGAGACCACATGGTTTGGATGGGACAGTCGCAAATGGTGTTAGGAATGTTGGGTGTTTTAACGTTGGCAATTGAGGGGCATCGAATACACCTTTTAGTTTAAGTTTTAAAGAAGAAGCTAGCGCATCCTTGATAACCACAATTTTATGTTTTTGCACTGGAACAAGCATCACATTTTTTAGTAGTAGAATTCCAGAAATATCCATCAAGACAGGTACAAACTCCATTACTAATATTGAAAGCTGGATCAGCATTAACAACACTTTCGCAGGTGATACAAGTCTATTTAGAACTCCACCAATAATCAGAACAAGTTTAAACCAAGCATTCAGCCTAGACAGTAGCATTAGCACAAGGATCACAAGTAAAATTCTTTTTGTTAAAGAAAAATGGAACATTACAGATACATCCTCCGTTGATGATGGAAGGATAATCAGGGTTGTAATCAATAACAGATGAACAGTTATCAACACATGAGTCATTGGAAGCACTGTAGATAAAGTTTATGCAGCTGCCTGTTCCGCATTTTGTTCCATTGGCTGAAGCATTAGCAGTAGAGCAAGGAGCACATGATGGACCACCAGTACTATTTTCAACAAACCAGATAAGGTCAAGATCACAAATACATTCTACTCTAGGAGGAGCATTTTAATTATCAGCAGGAACTGTACCTTCAATATCACCACAAAGACCACATTTGCCATTAACAAAATAATAACCGAGGCAAGAAGGAGTCAAGCATTCGAAATCATTAGTAACTCCACTGCAAGCAACGCAAGTCATAGTTGCAGCACTCCAAGTGAAACCAATAGCACAGTTACAAGTTCCAGTTTAAGAATTATAGCCTCCATTTGAATTTTGGACATTAGCACAAAGACTGCAGTTGTCCTTATTATAGAAAACAAAATTATTGCAAAGAAGGCAGGTAGTATCGTTGGCAGTAGTGCAATCATCACAAGTAAGATTTACAGCATTCCAGAAAAATCCCAAATTGCAAGCACATTAATAAACGCTGTTGACTGGTCCTCCAGGAAGGGTATTGGCTATCATTGAACAGGCATAACAAGTATCTAAAGTAATATTGATAGTTTCGCCCAAGTATAAAATTGATGTATTGGCAAGAGCCCAGAAGTGAGAATGACAGGCGCCAACACCACAGATAGTGGATACATTACCATTACCTTATGTACTATTTCCTGTACCATTGCACTCCAAACAGTTTGTTGAATTGAAGTCATAGAACTTGGTATCTTCACATTGCCTTGGAGCCTCGCATTTACCTGAGTTACTGAAGTTGAATCCGAAACCTGGACATTGAGCACAATCTGTTTAATTGATGAAGGTTGTGCAATCGATACATTTCTAATTGACTGCGTCGAACCAAAAGCCTGTTCCACAAGTGGGAATTAGCTTGCAGGCCAAGGTTTATGAAACATTGTACCAATAATAGCTGATACATGTTTCATTTGCGGCACATGTTGACGAATTGAGTGATTTAGCACATGGGTTACATGAGAGAGTAGTATAGTTGTAGTATGAGTCTAAATAGCATGTCTGAGAATGGATGGAAGGAACCAGTACTGCCAGAAGCAATAACAAACAAAATAGCTTAGAGTTCATCAATGATTTTAATTATATATTCACAAATCAATTCATCAATATAAAGGGAAAAAATATCAGCGTTAAAAACTGGGCAGCGTCAGTTTAGAATGCTATTCTAAACACTCAGAAGTCAGTAGAACCATCAATTAAGCAGTGACTTCATCCACAACAAAATTGAACCCACAAAACTATCATTTTCTGACTGAAGTAAAATTGCTATTTTGTTTTTGGTTCAATATAATAAAGTTCAAAACTTAATAAAAATTATAGTAAGGAGTCGCACATACTATTTTATATTGAGATGGATCCATCTTTGATTGTCTAGAATCTTTATGTTTTCGAGATTAATTCATTTTCATTAGAATTTCCTTAATCTAATTAATATAAGCAATAATAAAATAGGCACAATCTCAATTTTTGTCATTTATTCAACAAATAAACAATTGTCCGTCATAGTTTGGACTTAGACCAAGTCAAATCAACCATAAATTCATTAAAATAATCAGAAATGAAAAAATGATGGAGATGCTTGTATGAATGTTGTGGATACGTAGAAACACCAACCGCTAACAATATAGTAACCAAATACGCCGATGATAATTTGATCATTTCATCTTATAATCATCTTTATTAAGTCTTTGTTTTTGAACCATTGTAACATCAATCATTCATGACAGCAATGCAAACATCAAGTAAACGAACAATTACACTCATTTTGAACTCACCACACTGCCTTTAATCGAACTGATCATTATCGCATCGTCGACATCATTTAATATGTGATCCACCCTATTTTTTGATCTTATAAGGCGAATCTTAATTTTGTTCAAAATATCAACAGAGTACAATAGAAGTACTTAATCGAAATAAGTAGACACGATATATCATATATCATATATTTTAAGCCCAATTCCTTTTTATTTAAGTATGCTAACTTTTGCAATATCCAGTACTAAATATTAAAAAAATACTGTCCATCGTTAACTATCATAGCCATATCATACCCAATGACTAACTATCATCAATGACATCTTTAAAATCAATCATCTTTATTACAGTTATTCTTTCTTACTGCCAACAAAATTATTATTTTTGAAACCAATATATTTACTATTGATATCATTATTGGGGTTGGGGTTGGGGTTGGGGTTGGGGTTGGGGTTGGGGTTGGGGTTG
>DYPS01000010.1 GCA_020719775.1 Desulfosporosinus sp.
AAATATTTAATGGTCTCTATTAATTAATGCCAGTGAACTTGGGTATCCTCTTTGCGTACAAATATCTTGAGCATATTTTTCTATATCGTTAAATAATATTTCTAAATCATCAAAGTTTCTTTTCCCTTGAAGAGGTTTATCAACATATTCTAATAATATTAATTTTTCCATAATACTATCGCACATAGTTAATACAGATGATGCTTTTACCACTTCACATCTAGCATAGTTATCACTTTCAAATGATACATCAGCTGCACGAAGTTCTTTATTGTCTCCAGGTATTTGCTGAGCACCATATAGTGGTTTTGATGCAACACTACCACCACAAAATTGTGGTATAAACTTACATATATGTTTTATAGCTAGTTTTGTTCTGCTTTCTATATCTTCTTTTTCCCAATTTTTATATATTTTATTTATAAATTTTGGATCCAAAGATGGTTGGGAGCTATTTTGTGAACTTTTAACTAATCCATTTTCAAAAAGTGTAATATCATTTGTCATTCCATGAAGTTGAAAATATCCATTTGGATATGGTGTAAATTGAGCCATGCCATTTGGTGTACCTCTTTGACCATGAAAAATAACTTCAGGCCAAATATCATCACATTTATCCCATTTTGTTATGTATGCTGCTTTAAATTCTACAAATCTTTCCCTCTTATATGAGAGGATATCATCTACTATACCTGTCTCAAATCCTGCAGCATTGATCAAATAATCAAATTTCTCACCATCAACTATCCATTTATTGGTATGGTCATCTTTTTTGACATTTTGTATTTTTGTATTGAGCTGCAGATTGCAATTGTTCAGCTTTTCGATAGCTTTTGTCACTCCACTGGCTAATCGAAATAAATTTAAACCATATTCTTGAACTATCACTAGTGGAAACTTAATTTTCTCTAGATCTAGATTTTTTGCAACCGGTACCATCCATTCATCTAGATTTTTTGGATGCTTTGATGCCTCATTTATTTGCAAAGCTAAAATATCGTCTTTTGAATAAAATTTAAAATATTCATCAACCTCGCCTAAAACTTTATTTGATGGGTCTTTTTTAATCGATTTTTTATATTCATCTCTTAATAACAATAATCTATCTTTTAGATCATATGGATTGCCAGAATCTATTATAGGGATTGCTATGACTGTAGGTCTATAGTCTATCGCATACGGATAGAATTTCAGAAGATCAATAGACTGATGAAGCAATGTTACACATTGGGTATCGTCTATCTCACGATACAAATTTCCTCCAGCATGAAGATGACAAAATGGTGGACCACTCACTAAGCTAGATCTTTTTTCAAATAGTGTTACATCTAAACCAATTTGACACAAATATAATGCTGCAGTAGAACCTGCGATACCCCCGCCAATAATAGCTATTTTTGCCATATTATTTGCCTTTTAATATTTCTAATATATCTGAAAAATTATCTACTTTAAATGTAGGTTTATAGATAGCTATATCTTCACCATAGTTATATCCATATGTCACAGCTATATTGTGCATATCACAAGCATGAGCAGCTAATATATCATTTTTCGAATCACCCACCATTATACAGTTATGAATATCTACATCAAGTTTAGTAGCCACATATTTTAGTGGTGCAGGATCTGGTTTTTTTGTATCCAAAGAGTCCCCACCAATAAATATTTCAAATAGATTTAAAATATTTAATTGATTTAATATAGGTTCCACAAAATTATATGGTTTATTTGTAACAATTGCTAATCTAAAGCCATTATTATATAACTCTTTTAGGGTGAATTCTACACCCGCATACATTTTTGTTTTTACTGCTAAATTTTTTGCATAATAATCTAAAAATATTTTAAGGGCATTATTTAAAAGTACTTCATCAAGATCTTGATTAACTTCTCTTTGTCCTACTAGTGCTCGTTTTACCAATGTTTGGGCACCATTTCCAACCCATCCTCTTATTATGGCTTCATCAAAAGAATCTCTATTAAGAGTTTTCAACATATAATTAACTGCTATAGCTAAATCCAACGCACTATCTATCAAAGTACCATCTAGGTCAAATATTATTAATTGTTTATTCATAACATCATTGTACACTATAGTTGGTTTCATTAATATATTTACTAATCATTGGATATTATTTTTTATGATAAATATAGAAAACAAACAATTGATATCATATCTAATAGTCTAAAATATCTCCAATACAATGGTAAGCTACAAATATATGCCTATGAAATACCGGAAAATCATCTCCGTTTAGTTCTAAAGAGTGATGATGGAAAAAATATAAGTCAGAATAAAATCATCCCATTTTAAACCAAAAACTATACAATGCCATTTTATAAATATTTCAAGGGGTATGATTTGATATATGGAATTGGACTATCGGTTTTTTTGGCTTTTTTGGCTTTTTTGTTGGATAGATATATTCCGATTGGTTCGGCGGTTATTGCAATTATTTTAGGAGTGATTGTTTCAAATAGTATTCAATTACCTACTCAATATAATAAAGGTATTGGATTTAGTGAAAAAACACTTTTAGCTGTTGCGATAGCTACAATGGGGATAACTCTTGATTTTTCAATTCTTATAAATTTAGGAGTAGAAACACTTTTATTAATTCTTAGTGGTATTGCTATCACTATTTTTTCTGCATTATTTGTAGCTAAATTTTTCAATATTGACAAAAATCTTGCACTTTTACTTGGAATTGGAAATGGAATATGTGGAGCAAGCGCGATTGGGGCTTCAAAAGATATCATTAAAGCAAAAGATACAGATGTTGGTATCTCTGTTGCTGTTGTAAATTTATTAGGTACAATTGGAATCTTTTTGGTTCCGTTTATAGCATTGTCAATTGGATTTGATGATAAAAGTTCTGGAATTTTAGTGGGAAATACACTTCAAGCAGTTGGTCAAGCAGTTGCAGGTGGATTTGCAATCAGTGATATGGCAGGTCAAAATGCAACTATCGTCAAAATGGGACGAGTAGTCTCCCTCTCTTTAGTTTTAGTAGTTCTTTTGATTGTGTTTTTAGACAAAGATGAAAAGGGATCAAAGTCAAAAACAAATATTTTGAAAAGTATCCCATTGTTTATATTATTTTTTCTCTTTTTTTCATTTATAGCAACTATTGATATTTTACCTTCAATGATCGTTGATATTATAAAAAAAATTAGTCATTTTACTTTGATTGTTGCGATGGCTGCAATTGGATTGAAAATAAGTTTTTCTAGTATCAAAGAGAATGGTAAGAATGCACTTATTGTCGGTAGTTTAGTATTTGTAGTGCAAATTATATTTACGAGCTCATTTATTGCTTTATTTCTAAAATAACCCCTTACACTTTCATTCAAAAGAAAGTTATCTGTCTATCCCTTTGATTTTATAAGTAAGCCTATGAAGTTCGCATTTTCCATATTTTTTAATCATTTCCATATGAAGCGCAGTTCCATAGCCTTTGTGTTTGCTAAACATATATAAAGGATATTCTTTATCAATACTATTCATAAATCTATCTCTTGTTACTTTTGCCAATATTGAAGCAGCTGAAACCTCTTTTATTGTGGCATCAGCTTTGATGAGGTATTCTAAATTATCTATCCCAAAAGCTGTATTTCCATCCATCAAATAATGATAATTTTTTAAATGTTTCATTATTTCTAAAATACTATTTTTAATACAAACAGCAATTCCTAATCTATCAATATCTTGGTTAGAGGTTAAAACAATATGATGATGTGAGTTTTCTTTTATTATCTCAAATAAAGCTTCTCTCTTTTTTTCAGTAAGTTTTTTACTATCATTAATAATAGTAAATTCTTTTATTGTTGTAATATCATTTTTAAATACAACACCTGCAACACATAAGGGTCCAGCAAGTGGCCCTCTTCCAGCTTCATCAATCCCGCATAGTTTTTTCATCATTTATTTTCCTATCGCCCATTCATAAAAAGGAACAATTTGTGCTTCAATAGTATCTATAAAAATAGTATCAAAATTACTAATTGTTACAATGGTTATTCTATTTATTTTATATTCATCTATATGTCTTAAGAGTTTAGGAAATATTTTTGAAATAGCATTACTATTATAAAAAGGTAAACTTATAATAATTGTATTGTTGTGAGGAGTATAGAAATCAATATAGTCTAGATAAAAAATAGAACGATTTTGATTGAATAGTTCCAGAAAAATCATATTTGCAAAAAGATTTGCAAAGTTCTTTTTTGAACTTACTATATCAATAAGGGCAAAATTAAAAGAGAAAACTTTTTTAACGGCTTTTGATTGATTGTATTTTGGACATAAAATAATTGTATTATTGTTTTCTAAACTTTTTATTGTTTTATAAAAAAAGTCTTTTGATATTTTAATTTTCTTTTTTAAGATATTAAATAACCAAAATGGTGATTTTAATTCTCCAGATGATTTAATGCAAAGTTTTAAAATTTCAATGACATTTGAATTTGTATCGTAGAGTTGAATTAATTCTTTATTGCGACCACTTTTTTTATAATCCTTATAATCAATAATTTCAGGAATATTTCCATATTTTAAAAAACTATTAAAACTATTAATAGTACTTTGATGTTTTGTATCAAATAATAAGTATTCTTCAAAATCTAGTGGCATAACTTTTAGAAGAGTAAAGTTATCCAATGAGATAAAATGAAGACTTGATAAGATTAGCTCTTCCACTTTTGGTATTGGAAATCCCAAAGTATAATTTTCTATTACACAAACTTTAATTTTCTTTTTTTCTAAAAAAGACTCTATATTATACAATTCCTCTTTTTCATATCTAAAATCATCTAAATCAATGTATAGATAATCTTCCTCTAGATTTTTTAAGTAATTCCATATTATTGAAGTTTTCCCAGATAACTTTGGTCCATAAACAAATGTTTTTTTATGAGTAATTGACATTTTTCTCTCATACAAAGTTGGAAAAGTTATTTTATTTTCGTAAAGTGATTCTAATATATCCATGAGCAATTATATATTATTCCTTTTTAAAAGGAAATAAAATAGAAATAATTAGCAAAAATATGGTTTAAAATAGATAAAAATTATTGACATAAACTGAATATTTAGTTATAATCCCGCCTCATACATAAGATCAGGGTTGTATTAAAATAATGCCTGACGAGTTCTTTAAAGGAAAAAAAATGGAAAAAATTAGATTAAAGCTTAAAGCTTATGATCATAGAGTTTTAGATCGTTCTGTTGCTTCAATTATTGAAGCTGTTAAAAGAACAGGAGCTGAATTAGTAGGACCAATTCCAATCCCTACGAAATTTAGAAGATATACTGTTATTAAATCACCACATGTTAATAAATCAAGCAGAGAGCAATTCGAAATTAGAATTCATGCAAGAATTATTGACATAGTGTCTGCAACACCAGATACTATTGATTCATTAATGAAACTTGATCTTGCACCAGAAGTGGATGTAGAAGTAAGATCAATGGGTAAAGAATAGGAGGTATCAGATGGAATTTATTGTAGAAAAAATCGGAATGAGTAGAACTGTTACAGCACCTTCAATACCTGTTACTTTGGTAAGAGTATTAGAAGCTAAAGTTTGTGAAGTTAATGATGGTGTAGCGATTGTTGCATATAGTGATGGTAAAAAATTTAACAAAGCTATCGAAGGTCAACAAAAAAAATATAATATATCTAAAGAATTCAATAGATTTGCAACTATGAATGTAGCAAATAGTGAAGCTGGAGATTTAGATAAATCTGCTTTAGTTGAAGGTGTGATTGTAAAGTCTACATTTAAAACAAAAGGTAGAGGATTTACTGGTGTTGTAAAAAGATGGAACTTTGCTGGTGGTAGAGGTTCTCATGGACATAGAATGGGTAAAAGAACAGGATCAATTGGTAACTGTGAATGGCCAGGAAGAGTTCAACCAGGTAAGAAAATGCCAGGTCAATATGGTAATGAGACAATTACTCATAAAAATAATGTAGTTTCATTTGATAGTGAAACGGGAATTTTAGTTCTTAAAGGGTCAGTTGCTGGTGCAAACGGTACTTTAGGTAAAGTAAGGATAGCGTAATGTCTAAATTAGTAGTATTAAACGATAAATTTGAAGCAAATGGTGAAGTAGTTTTACCAGAAAAATTTCAAAATATTAATTCACATAACTTACATTTATATGTAAAGTCATATTTAGCATCTTTGAGATCTAACACAGCTAGAGTAAAAAATAGAAGTGAAGTAAGTGGTGGTGGTAAAAAACCTAAATCACAAAAAGGAAGTGGAGCTGCTAGATGGGGTTCTAAGAGATCACCATTATTCGTAGGCGGTGGACAAGTTTTTGGACCATCAAATAGAAATTATGATCAAAAAATAAATAGAAAACAAAAAGTTCTTGCATTAAATTATGCAATTAATGCACAAGCTGAAAAAGGATGTTTATTTGTTGTTGATTCAGTTAAGGTAGACTCTGCTAAAACTAAAGATGCAATGGCAATTGTTAATAAGCTTAACAAAAGAGACTTGTTAATTGTAGTTGACCAATTTGATGATAACACTTATCTTGCATTTAGAAATATTAAAAATTGTTATGTGATAGAAAAATCAGAATTAAATGCCTATGCAATGGCTGCTTTTCATTCAGTATTGATTGAAAAAGCTGTAGTTGATAGCTTAATAGCGTAAGGAAAAGGGTAAAATATGGCAGATATTACAGATATCAAATCGATCCTTTATACAGAAAAAACAATTGCACTACAAGAAAATGGTGTAATCGTTGTTCAAACTAGTCCTAAAATGACTAAGAATGGATTAAAAGAGGTATTTAAAGAATATTTTGGAGTTACTCCTAAAAATATAAATTCTTTAAGACAAGACGGTAAGGTTAAAAGATTTAAAGGAAGAATCGGTTCAAGAGCTGATTTCAAAAAATTCTATGTAACATTACCAGATGGTGCGCAAATAGCGAACCTATCGGCATAAGGAAGTAAAGATGGCAATTAAAAAATTTAGACCAATTACACCTGCTAGAAGATTTATGAGTGTTATGGACACTTCTGATATTACTTCAAAGCCAACAGTAAGATCATTACTTGTGAAAGTAAAAGCAACTGCTGGAAGAAATAATAATGGAAGAATTACATCAAGACATAAAGAAGCTGGTGCAAAAAAACAATATAGAATTATAGATTTCAAAAGAAATAAATTTGATATTCCAGGTACAGTTACAACTGTAGAATATGACCCATACAGAAACTGTAGAATTTGTCTTGTAACTTACTTAGATGGTGATAAAAGATATATTTTACAAGCAAGTGGTATGAAAGTTGGAGATAGTGTTCAAGCTGCTATATCAGGACTTGATATTAAATCTGGTAATGCTATGCAACTTATGAGTATCCCAGTTGGTACAATGGTGCATAATATTGAGATGAGCCCAGGTCATGGTGGTCAAATCGCTAGATCTGCTGGTGGATATGCTCAAGTTATGGGTAGAGAAGACAAGTATGTTATTATGAGATTACCAAGTGGTGAGATGAGAAAAATACTTGGTGTTTGTATGGCAACTATTGGTATAGTTGGAAATGAAGATTTCTCAAATATGGTAATAGGAAAAGCTGGTAGATCTAGACATTTAGGTATCAGACCACAAACTAGAGGATCTGCAATGAACCCAATCGATCACCCACATGGTGGAGGAGAAGGTAAAACTGGTCCAGGTAGACATCCTGTTACTCCATGGGGTATGCCAACTAAAGGTTATAAAACTAGAAAGAAAAAAGCTAGTGATAAACTAATTATCTCAAAAAGAAAGAAATAAGGGTAAATAATGGCAAGAAGTATTAAAAAAGGTCCATTTGTTGATGCTCATTTATTAAAAAAAGTGGCTAAGGCTATAGAGACTAACGATAAAAAACCAATTAAAACTTGGTCAAGAAGAAGTACAATTTTACCAACTATGATTGGATTATCATTTACTGTGCATAATGGAAGAAATTTCGTTCCAGTAACTATTACTGAAAATCATATCGGTTATAAATTAGGTGAATTTGCACCAACTAGAACATTTAAGGGACACAAAGGTTCTGTTCAAAGAAAGGTAGGTTAATCGATGAGTAAAGCAACATTGAAATTTATTAGACTTTCTCCAATTAAAGCTAGATTAATAGCAAGAGAAGTTCAAGGTATGAATGCTGAAGTAGCAATAGCATCTTTAGAATTTACTCCAAACAAAGCGGCTGGAATTATCGCAAAAGTTATAGCTTCTGCTGTTGCTAATGCTGGTATAGAATCAGAAAATGCAGTTGTTACAAGCTGTAGAGTTGATAAAGGTCCAGTTCTTAAGAGATTTACTCCAAGAGCAAGAGGAAGTGCATCACCTAAGCATAGACCTACTGCACACATTTATGTTGAAGTAGCTGCAATAGAAGGAGACAAGTAATATGGGTCAAAAAGTTAATCCAATTGGACTAAGATTAGGTATCAATAGAAACTGGGAAAGCAGATGGTTTCCAAGTTTTGACAAAATGCCTGCTAATATAGCTGAAGATAATAAAATCAGAAAATATATTAAAAAAGAACTTTATTATGCTGGAATAGCACAAACTGTAATAGAAAGAACTGCTAAAAAAGTTAGAGTTACTATTGTTGCTGCTAAACCAGGGATCATAATTGGTAAAAAAGGTGCTGATGTTGAAAAGATAAAAACTGCTCTTGCTGCATTAGTTGGAAAAGAGATTGCTGTTAACATTAAAGAAGAGAGAAAGCCTTTCCTTTCTGCTCAATTAGCTGCTGAAAATGTTGCTCAACAACTTGAGAGAAGGGTTGCATTTAGAAGAGCAATGAAAAGAGTTATGCAAAATGCTATCAAAGCTGGTGCTAAAGGTATCAAAGTTTCTGTTTCTGGAAGACTTGGTGGAGCTGAAATGGCTAGAACCGAGTGGTATTTAGAGGGAAGAGTTCCATTACATACACTAAGAGCTAAAATTGATTATGGTTTTGCGGAAGGTCACACAACTTACGGTTGTACTGGAATCAAAGTTTGGATATTCAGAGGGGAAGTTCTTGCTAAAGGGATTCAACCTGAAAGAATGGAAGAACCTGAGAAAAAAAGAAGACCAAGTAAATCAGGAAGAGGTAACTAATCATGTTAATGCCTAAAAGAACTAAATACAGAAAAGTAATGAAAGGTCGAAATAGAGGTAACTCTATGAGAGGGTGTGAGCTTTCTTATGGTACTATTGGACTAAAAGCACTTGAGCACGGAAGAATAGATTCAAGACAAATTGAAGCAGCTAGAATTGCAATGACAAGAAAAGTAAAAAGAACTGGTAAAGTTTGGATTACAGTTTTCCCTGCAAAACCTCTAACAGCTAAACCTCTTGAAACGAGAATGGGTAAAGGTAAAGGAAGTGTTGATAAATGGGTTATGAATATCAAGCCGGGTAGAATTTGTTTTGAGATGGCTGGTGTTGAAGAATCATTAGCAAGAGAAGCATTAACTTTGGCTCTTCATAAATTACCGTTTAAAACAAAAATTATAACATTAGAGGCACAAAATGATATATTCTGATTTAAATACTAAAAATTTAGAAGAGTTAAAAGCTTTATTAAAAGAGAAAAAGGTGTTATTGTTTGAGCTTAGAGCAAAGTTAAAAACAATGCAATTAACTAACACAAGTGAGTTAAAGCTAGCTAAAAAAGATATAGCTAGAATTCAAACTGCTATAACTGCAGTTAGTGCAAACTAAGGATAAGAATATGAATTCACATAAAAGAGAAATCCAAGGTGTTGTGGTTAAAAGATCTGGAGAAAAAACAGTTTCTGTATTAGTTACAAGAAAAGTTTTACATCCTAAATATCACAAGATTGTTAAAAGATTCAAAAAATATTTAGTTCACGATGAAAAAAATGAAGTAAATGTTGGCGATACAATTTCTGCAATTGAGTGCAGACCATTATCTAAAACTAAATCTTTTAGATTAAATACAATAATTTCGGCGGGAGTTAACTAATGATTCAAAGTTTTACAAGATTAAATGTAGCTGATAATAGTGGTGCTAAAGAAATTATGTGTATTAAAGTTTTAGGTGGTTCAAAAAGAAGATATGCAACAGTTGGTGATGTTATTGTTGCTTCAGTTAAAAAAGCTGTTCCTCATGCTCCTAAAATTAAAAGAGGTCAAGTTGTTAAAGCTGTTATCGTTAGAACTCATAAAGAGGTTCAAAGAGATAATGGTTCTTTAATTAGATTTGATGATAACGCAGCTGTAATTATTGATGCAAAAAGAGAACCAATTGGGACAAGAATTTTTGGACCAGTTGCAAGAGAAGTAAGATACGGTGGATTTATGAAAATCGTTTCACTTGCTCCGGAGGTATTATAATGGCAATTAAATATAAAATTAAGAAAGGTGATACTGTAAAAATTATCGCTGGTGATGATAAAGGTAAAATAAGTGAAGTTTTGGCTGTATTTCCAAAAGCTGGAAAAGTAATCGTTAAAGACTGTAAAATAGCTAAAAAAACTATAAAACCTGATCAAGAGAAAAATCCAAATGGTGGATTTATAAATAAAGAGATGCCAATAGATATCTCTAATGTATCAAAAGTAGAAGGTGAATAATATGGCAGCTAGATTATTTGATAGATATAAAAGTGAAATCAAACCTGTTTTAGAAGGGGAATTCCAACAAAATAAAATGTTAACTCCAGCTTTAGAAAAAGTAACTATTTCTGTAGGTGCTGGTGAAGCTATGAAAGATACAAAATTAATGCAAAATATTAATGATACTATCTCTTTAATAGCTGGTCAAAAAGCGGTTACTATTGTTTCTAAAAAATCTGTTGCTGGATTTAAAGTAAGAGAAGGTATGCCTGTAGGAGTAAAAGTTACACTTAGAGGTGAAAGAATGTATCATTTTATGGACAAACTTTGTACAATTGCACTTCCAAGAGTAAAAGACTTTAGAGGAGTTGATAGAACAGGTTTTGATGGTCAAGGTAATTTTAACTTTGGTCTTAATGAGCAATTGATGTTCCCAGAAGTTGAATATGATAATATCATTAAAACTCATGGAATGAATATTTCTATAACTACTACAACAAATAGTGATGAGCAATCTTTTAGATTATTAGAGCTTCTTGGTGTACCGTTTACTAAAGGGGGAAGAGCATAATGGCAAAGAAAGCAATGATATTAAAAGCAGCTAAACCTGCTAAGTTTTCTACTAGAGCTTACACAAGATGTTCAATTTGTGGAAGACCGCACTCTGTATATAGAGATTTTGGTCTATGTAGAGTATGTTTAAGAAAAATGGCTAATGAGGGTTTAATTCCTGGTATTAGAAAAGCTAGTTGGTAATAAAAAATAAAAGAAAGAGGATAAGCCCATGATGAATGATTTAATCGCAGACGCAATAACTCGAATCAGAAATGCTGCTATGAGAAAGTTAGAGTTCACTACTCTAATTCACTCAAACACAGTTGAAGCAGTTATGAATGTTTTAAAGGTAAAAAACTATATTGAAAGTTACAGTGTAGAAGATATTGGAAATAATAAAAAGTCTTTAAAAGTAGTTTTAAAGTATGATGATAACGAAAAAAGTGTTATCAACGAAGTAAAAAGAGAATCTAAACCGGGAAGAAGAATGTATAAAGCTGCTTCTGAGTTAAAAAACTTTAAAAATGGATATGGAACAATCGTAGTTTCTACTAACAAAGGTGTAATAAGCAATGATGAGGCTTATAAACTAAATGTTGGTGGCGAAGTACTTTGTTCTATATGGTAAGGAGCTGAACTATGTCAAGAATTGGAAAATTACCTATTGCAATACCTGCTGGTGTTGAAGTTTCTGTAAATGGTTCAGTTGTAGTTATCAAAAAAGGTAGCAATGTTGTTGAGTTAGATACGCATAATAGAGTTGGAATTGATGTTGCTGAAGGTAATGTTGTTTTTTCTTTAAAAGGTGAAGAAGCTCAAGACAAAGCTTTCTGGGGAACTTATAGAGCTTTAACTGCAAATGCTATTTCTGGTTTAGTTACAGGATTTAGTAGATCTTTAGAAATTAACGGTGTTGGTTATAAGGCTGCTGTAAAAGGTGACATTTTAGAATTACAACTTGGATATTCTCATCCAATTAATTTCAACATACCTACTGGTATTGAAATAAGTGTTGAAAAGAATATCATCAATGTAAAAGGTAGTAGCAAACAACAAGTTGGTCAAGTTGCTGCAATAATTAGAGGCTTTAGAAAACCAGAACCATACAAAGGTAAAGGTGTTAAATATTCTGATGAGACAATCATTAGAAAAGCCGGAAAAACTTCTAAAAAGTAAGGGTTAAATTATGAGTAGAATTAAAGACTTAGCAAAAAAGAATGCATTAAGATTAAGAAGAAAGAGAAGAATTAGAGGTAAAATTGATGGGTCAGTTGCAAAACCAAGACTAACAGTTTTTAAATCTAACAAATTCTTCTATGCTCAAGCTATTGATGATGTTACAGGTATTACACTTGCAGCTGTTGATAGTAGAGTTATGAAACTTAGTGTGAATAAAGAGAATGTTGTTAAAGTTGGAGCTGTTATGGCTGAAAACTTAAAGGCTAAAAATATCGAAACTGTTGTATTTGATAAAAATGGTTACTTGTATCATGGTGTAATAGCGAGCTTCGCTGATGCACTAAGAGACAATGGAATCAGAGTATAAGGGGCTTATGATGGCTGTAGTTAATAGAGAAGATTTCGAAGAAGCTATCGTTAAGATAGGTAGAGTTACGAAGGTTGTTAAGGGTGGTAGAAGATTTAGATTTACTGCGCTTGTTGTTGTTGGAGATAAAAAAGGTACTATAGGGTATGGAACTGGAAAAGCAAAAGAGGTTCCTGATGCTATTAAAAAAGCACTTGATGATGCTTTTAAATCTCTTGTAAAAGTTAATATTCATGGTACAACAATTAATCATGATATCGAACATAAATATAATGCAAGTAGAATTTTATTGAAACCTGCGTCTGAAGGTACTGGGCTAATTGCTGGTGGAGCTGCTAGACCTGTGCTTGAGCTTGTTGGTATCAAAGATATTATTGCAAAATCTTTGGGTTCAAATAATCCAAATAATCTTGTGCAAGCTACTGTTGAAGCATTAGCTATGATAAAAGGATAAAAGATGTCATTATTACAAGAATTAACACCTGCTGCTGGAAGTACTAAAAATACTAAAAGAGTTGGAAGAGGACAAGGAAGCGGTAACGGTAAAACTGCTGGTAAAGGTAACAAAGGGCAAAAAGCAAGAAGTGGATATTCAATTAAAAGAGGATTCGAAGGTGGTCAACAACCACTTCATAGAAGACTACCAAAAGTTGGATTTACTTCAAGAGTAGTAAAACCAACTACTATTAATGTTGATAAAGTTACTAAAATTTCTGAATTAGCTGAAATTACTTTAGATTCAATTAAAGAGATTTATAGACTTTCATCTACTGTTGTTAAAGTAAAATTAATAGGTGCTGGTGCTAAAGATTTAGCATCTAAAATTAAAGACGAAAATATAACAATTACTGCTGGTAAATAATTGTGAATAAAGACTTATTAAATAAAATCTTAATAACTTTAGGGTTTATTTTAATATACAGAATGCTGGCTTATGTGCCAGTTCCTGGTGTCGATCTTGATGTAATCAAAGAATTTTTTGATACAAACTCTAACAATGCTTTAGGCCTTGCTAATATGTTTAGTGGGAATGCAGTTGAAAGAATGAGTATCATCTCTTTGGGTATTATGCCATACATCACAGCTTCAATTATTATGGAGCTACTTGCTGCTACTTTCCCATCTCTTGGAAAAATGAAAAAAGAAAGAGATGGAATGCAAAAATATATGCAAATCATCAGATATACTACTATTGTTATTACTATAATTCAAGCCATTGGTGTTTCTATGGGATTAAATTCTCTTACTGGAAAAACTGGAGCGAGTGCAATTATGTTGGATTTAAACACATTTATTTTCATAGCTACAATCTCTATGGTTGCAGGTACGATGCTTTTAATGTGGATAGGAGAACAAATTACTCAAAGAGGAATAGGTAATGGAATTAGTTTAATTATCTTTGCTGGAATTGTTTCTGCCATCCCAAGTGCAATTGGTGGAACTGTTGAATTAGTTAATAATGGACAGATGAATTTTTTAACAGTTATTGCTTTGATAGTAATTATGCTAGCTACGGTTGGAATAATTATCTATGTAGAATTAGCTGAGCGAAGAATTCCAGTTACATACAGTAAGAAAGTGATGATGGAAAATCAGTCAAAAAGAATTATGAATTATATTCCTATAAAAGTAAATCTTAGTGGTGTTATTCCTGTTATATTTGCAAGTGCTATTTTAATGTTTCCCTCTACTATTTTACAAGGGAGTCAAAATGAGTATCTTATAATTATTGCTGATTATCTTAATCCTAATAGTTATACATATAATTTATTGACATTTCTTTTTGTTGTTTTCTTTGCATATTTTTATGCTTCGATTACTTTTAATGCAAAAGATATTAGTGAAAATTTAAAAAGACAAGGTGGATTTATCCCAGGAATTAGAACTGGAGATACAACTAAAAACTTTTTGAATGAAACGGCAAGTAGATTGACATTTTGGGGTTCTATATATTTAGGTGCTGTTGCAACTGTACCTTGGCTTATTGTTAAGGCTATGGGAGTTCCATTCTTCTTTGGTGGGGTTGCAGTAATGATTGTAGTTCAAGTTGCTATTGATACTATGAGAAAAATTGAAGCTCAACAATATATGAATAAATATAAAACTTTAAGCGCTGTAGGTTTATAAATCTTGGCAATACCTCTTCGAAAATTAAACGAAATAGAAAAGCTTCGTATCGCTGGTAAAGCGGTTGCGAAGACTCTTTCTTATTTAAGTGAAAATGTAAAATCTGGAATGACTTTATTAGATGTTGATAAAATGGGTGAAGAATATCTGCTAAGCCTTGGTGCTAAACCATCATTTAAAGGACTTTATGGATTTCCTAATGCAATTTGTACATCACTAAATGAAGTAATTATACATGGTATACCAACAAATCAGGTGCTAAAAGATGGTGATATTTTAGGTATTGATATTGGAAGTGAAGTTGATGGATGGTATGGCGATGCCGCTATTACAATACCAATAGGTAAAATATCAAAAGAAGATGAAGAACTAATAGCTTGCAGTAAAGATGCTCTTTACTATGCTATTAGCATCATTAAAGATGGTATGAGATTTAAAGAACTTAGTTATGCTTTGGAGGAATTTATTACTAAAAGAGGTTTTGTTCCTTTGATAAGATTTTGTGGGCATGGTATTGGTAGAGAACCACATTGTGATCCAGAAATTCCAAATTATCTTGAAGGAAACAATGCAAAACAAGGGCCTAAAATTAAAAATGGAATGGTGTTTTGTCTTGAGCCTATGATTTGTCAAAAAGATGAAGAACCCGTTATAGATAAAGAAGATAAGTGGTCAGTTAGAAGTCGTGATGGATTAAGAGGAAGTCATTATGAACACCAAGTTGCAGTTGTAAACGGTAGAGCCGAAATACTAACTAGTATCTAATTAAAAAAATAATTTAAAGAAATTTAAAAAAGGAAAAAAATGGCAAAAGATGATGTAATTGTTATTGATGGTAAGGTTGTAGAAGTTTTACCTAATGCAACATTTAGAGTTGAGCTTGATAATGGACATATTGTTTTATGTCATATTTCTGGAAAAATGAGAATGCACTATATTAAAATACTATTGAGTGATGTGGTTAGGGTTGAGATTACACCTTATTCACTTGATAAAGGAAGAATTACTCATAGATATAAGTAGAAATCTTTTGAAAGATAAGATGATAGTAGTTTCATTTTATCTATAATAAAAATATACTTTAAGAAATCTATTCTTATTAGTTTTAGTAAGAATGGATTTCTTTTGATAACTAATGAAGTTTTTATTTTTACCATAGATAAAAACTTTTTTAGAATAGTATTACATTGCTATTCCAATCTTAATAAATAACAATCATCATAACTATAACCTCCGAATTCTAAATAAATATATTTTTGTTTTATTGTATAGTATGAAATCAATTTGAAATATATTTTTGATATTATTCCAAAAATATATACTTGTGTGAATTAAAGGGGGGTAACGTGGATTATTTTAAAAATGCAAAAAAAGGCGATGTAGTATTTGGTCTTGTGTTTGGGAAAGGGATAATCGTAGATGTTTTTGAGAATAGTCATTATAAGATAATAGTTTCATTTGAAAATGAGCATGAAATACCATATACTGAGGATGGCATAGCTGGACTGGGAAAATTTAAAGAGCAAACACTTTTTTATAAATCTGATATAGATCTTACAGAACTTGATTTTACTCCTATTTCAAAGATTTTAACACCAAAGAAGATTATTAAATTAATGGATAAGAAAAAATTAGAAGTGAGACTGCCATCTGGAATTTGGCATAAATGTAATAAAGCAACTAAAAAATATACAAGAGAGATGCTGGAAAAAGAGAAATTTTATTTATTTCGAAAGCAACCTTCAAATTAAAATAAAAACTAAGATGTGGTACAATCATATAAATTAATATAAGGTGTACAAAAATGTTTCAAAAACTTATTCATAAACTTCAAAATGAAGAATACCTTACGCTAGAAACTACACCTTCTCATGAACCAGTTCTTGATGGAATCATAGAAAAAATAAAGGTATATGATTTGGCTTCAAAAGTAGATGGATTTACAACTACTGACAATCCTCTATCAAAATTGAAGTACAATTCTTTTTTTGCTAGCTTAAGGCTTCAGCAAACTTTTAATAAGCCTGTAATCACAACATTATCAATGAGAGATAGAAATAAAATAGCATTACAAAGCGATTTGCTTGGTGGAAATGATTTTGATATTAGAGCAATTTTAGCTTTGACTGGCGACCCTGTTCATATGAGTGATCAGCCACATGCAAAAGGGGTATTTGAAAATAATTCTAATTTACTTTTGGAAATTATAAATTCATTTAATAATGGAATGGATTTTAGTGGAAAACCTTTTAAAATTGCTCCAAAAGAGATTTATCCATTTGCAGTCATTAATTCATTTGCTAAGAATTTTAAAACATTAGAGAAAAAGATGTTCAAAAAAATATCTAATCATGCAGTTGGTATAATTACTCAACCAATTTATGACATAGAAAATGGAAAGATACTTCTTGAATCATTTAGGAATGCAAAATCTGAATTTCAAGATGAACGGAAAAAATCAGAGCTCATTCTTGGAGTTTTCCCTATTACTAAATTAAGAACAGCTCAATTTCTAGCTTCGCATGTTCCAGGAATTTATGTACCTAATACTTGGATTGATGCTTTAACAAAAGCATCAAAAATGGGTGAAGATGAGGAGTATAAGGTGGGAATGGAGTTAAGTCAAAAATTATTAACAGATATTCAACAGTTCCATCCAAAAATTCATCTTATGACAGCAAATAGATTTGATATAGCAAATGAGCTTATAAAGTAAATAATTATTTTATAACTTTTATATTATAATCATAGCTTAGTTAACATTTTTTTTATTTACTAAAAGTTTTAAATGTTTTGGAGTAAAAAGTTTTAAATTTTCATTCTTCATAGATTTAAGTTCATTTGAAAAACCATTTTTTGAAAAAAGAACTAGAATATCAGCTGAAACATCTAGCGCATCACAATTACTTATAAGTTTTGAAAGTTCATTCTTTTTAATTTTATTGTTAGTATCTTTACAATTTGCTACTATTAGTTTATTACTTGAAGTTTTTGCAACGATATCTATCTCAACTTCATTATTCCAGAATTTTCCAATAAGTTTAATTCCATCTTCAATAAAATAATTCTGCAAAAATATAAGTGATAATTCTTCAAAAATAAATTTTGAAAACTCATTGATATGGTTGTCAAATCTTGTATTAAATTCTTCAAAATTTCCTTCTTTAATTCCTTTATAAATAGGAGAAATAAATCCAAACCAAAATCTAACGAAAGGTGAAGTGAAATAAAATCGCTTAGCTGTTTTATTTTCATTTCTTTTATTAAGAATAAAGTATTGCGAAGATTCAATTTCTATAATTCCTTTTTCTATTAAACTTTCTGCACATTTCATCCCTTCATCAAAGCTTACATGAGCTCTTTTGAAAGCTGTTGTAGTTTTTCTATCCCCAAGTGCTATCCCTGTTAAAATAGCATAGTCTACACTATATCCGCCAATAAGGTAATTAATCTCTTTTCTAAAATAATCATACTTATTTAAAATAGTTATTTTTATTAATTCCTTTAAAGGGATAGAGGTATCTATTTTTTCTTCTAAGCCACCAAATATTGTAAAGTATTTGATAGCCAGTTCCATGTCTTCTATTTGATTTTGAATGCAAAATGAGCTAAAAAGCTCTTTTGTTGATTTATCTATTGAAATAATTATGTATCCTTTAGTATTAAAATTCTATATTAGAATTGATTGTAGACGATTCTGTCAAATCTGGCACCTCTACTGTTGTATTAGCATCTATTTTTTTAGGATAAAACTCATTAAAGTATCGTTTTGTTTCTGGATGAATTTGAAGCCAATTTTTATAAAAATATCCAACAGCTGGAGCAGCAGCTTTCCCTCCAGTTTCACTTACTCTCATTGGTTTATTATCGTCATTACCAAACCAAACAATAGTTTGAATAGTAGGTGAGTAAGCACAGAACCAAGCATCCATATTTTTATTCGTTGTACCAGTTTTTCCAGCTATATCTAATCCAGAAACAATACTTCCAGTACCTGTTCCATACCTTACAACATCTTTTAGAATAGAGGTCATTTTAGCAATTTGATAAGGTTGAGCAATTGTTTTGGAAGTTATTGCTGTTTTTTCTAGAATTTTAGATCCTTTTTCAACAGAAGTTACAAAATAGGGTTTCACTTGAACCCCTTTGTTTGAAAAAACAGTATAATATTCACTAAGTTTTAGTGGTGTTACGCCAAAACTTCCTAGGGCTACAGACATATCATATGGGATATCCCTGAATCCAAAGTTTTGCAAATCTTTATGAACTTTACTCAAGCCTATTTCCATAACAAGATTGATTGTTGCTAAATTTCTAGAATGAACCAAAGCATCCCTTAAGCTTACAAATCCTTTGTAATCATTTCCGTAATTCTTTGGTTGCCATTTTTTTATTTCATTTATACTTGATTTGTATTCAAAAGTCCTTGGAATATCTGCTATGTGACTTTCTGTTGAATAACCGAGATTTAATGCACTTTGATAGATAAAAGGTTTTATTGAACTCCCTGGTTGTCTTAGTGCTGAAACTGCTCTATTATAGGATGATTTTGTAAAATCAATCCCACCTGACATAGCAAGTACTCCTCCTGTGGCACTATCCAAAACGATAATAGCTCCATTTAATGTTTGTGATGTACTTTTATTAGGATCTGTTTTTTGATCTCTATTTTTAATTCCATCATAGCCTAATTTTAGAGCTTCATTGGCAAGTTTTTGTGCATCTATGTCTATAGTTAATTTAATTTTATACCCACCAGTTCTTATGTCAGGATATTTAACTTCTAAGTCTTTTAATATAGTATCGACAACATAAGGTGCTTTATTTTTGGTTGCGCTATCATTATAAATAATTGGGACAAAATTAATAGCATCATTATATTGTTTTTCATTGATCCAACCTAAAGTTTTTAATCTTGTAATTACTTGATTCCCCCTGCTGATTGAAAATTTAAGATTTTTTGTTGGATCATAAAAGCTTGGAGCTTTTGGAAGTCCTACTAGCATAGCAATCTCTTTGAGGTTAAGTTGATTTAAATCTTTATGAAAATATCCTAAAGCAGCTGTTCTAATCCCATAATATCCATGCCCAAAATAAACCTGATTAAGATATCTTTCAAGTATCTCTTCTTTGGTTAATAATGATTCTATTTGCAAAGAAAGGAAAACCTCTTTCGCTTTTCTTGTAAACTTTTTCTCTCTAGTGAGAAGCATAGTTTTTACAAGTTGTTGTGTGAGTGTACTAGCTCCTTCCACTAACTTCATATGGCTAATATCTTTGAGAATTGCTCTATTGATAGCTTCAAAATTTATCCCATTATGTTCAAAAAAATTGGTGTCCTCAACAGCAAGTAATGATTCAATTACTTTTTCTGGAATCATTTTATATTGAACATAAAATCGATGTTCTTTATCAAAAACATTTGCGACTAATTTGTTATTTTTATCAAAAACTTGAGTTGTGAGAGGCGGATTGTAATCTACTACTTTATTTATATCAATACGGATTTGATTGATTACATACAATAACCATACTAGAAAAATCCCTCCCATTATCATTATTACAATTGTTAATCTTTTGTTCATTTTATTTTCTATACTCCCTATTTATAAAACTAGCTTCTATTAGATTTTTTGTATATTCTGTTTGTGGATTTAATAATACTTCTGCAATTGTACCAGATTCACAGATTTTTCCGTTTTTTAATACAATAATTTCATTGCAAATATTTTTAATTGAATCAATATCATGTGTGACAAATAACATTTTAAAATCAAGTTTATCTTGAAGGTCTTTTAGTAAATTCAAAATCATATTTTTATTATTTGTATCTAGTGCCGTTGTTGGTTCATCAAGCAATAAAAGTTTTGGATTATTCTCTAATGATAAAGCAACAACGATCCTTTGTAATTGCCCACCACTTAATTGCATTGGATACTTCTTTAAAATCTCTTCTTCAAGATTGACAAGTCTTAAAAGCTTTATTTGTTCCTCTTTGTTTAATGAAAATTGTTTTTCTATTTTTGTAAGAGGAGATAAAGAGGTGAATGGATTTTGTGGAACATAACCAATCGTTTGAGTATTTAATCTAAAATTACTTGTGTAATCTAGTTTTATATCTAAATTAGATGGTAACATGCCAAGTAGAGCTTTTATAGTAATTGATTTACCGCTTCCACTTTCTCCAATAAGGGCAGTTGATTTTTTTATTTCAAATGTTATATTTAAAAGAGAACTACTTGTTGGTATCTTTTTATTTATCTGTAAAGATTCAATCTTAAAAACATTTTGTGACATTATATAAGTGGTTCATCCATTTCTTGTGGAATATTTAAGCCCATCAGTTTTAAAACAGTAGGAGCAATATTATTAAGTCCCCCATCTCTTACATGGGTAACATTTGGAGCAACAATAAAACAAAAAACATCTCCTACTGTGTGATTTGTTAATATGTTTCCATTGTCATCTTGCATCATTTCGCAATTTCCATGATCGCTTGTGATAATAAGATTGTAACCTTTTGCTTTTGCTTTTTCTAAAATAAGCCCAAGTTCTCTATCAACTGCTTCAACAGCTTTAATTCCTGCTTCATACACTCCTGTATGTCCAACCATATCTCCATTTGCAAAGTTAACTACTATAAAGTCCAACTCTTCATCCATCCCATTCCTTACAGCTTGACCAACTTGTGGTGCTGACATTTCTGGTTGAAGATCATAAGTTGCAACTTTTGGACTAGGGACAAGAACTCTTTTTTCAAGATGGAATGGTTCCTCTCTCCCGCCATTAAAGAAAAATGTAACATGGGCATATTTTTCTGTTTCAGCTGTATGGAGTTGTGAAAGACCGGCTTTTGAAATTATTTCAGATAGAGTATTTGTTGGATTTTCTTTTGGAAACATTACAGGAAGTGGTAAGTTTTTATCATACTGAGTCATTGTGGCGATATTTAAAGGGATCAATTTTCTCTCAAATCCATTAAATTTTTTATCAGCAAGTGCAGTTGTAATTTCTCTTACTCTATCGCTTCTAAAGTTAGCAAAAATCACTCCATCATTTTCAACTATTCCTTGAAAATTGTTAAATCTTGCAGGTGTAATAAATTCATCAAAAATATTTTTATCATATTGTGATTGAATATAATTTGTTGGAGATAGCGTTTGGCACTTAATATTTTTATCCATCATTATCTCATAAGCAATTTTAATTCTGTCCCAATTATTATCTCGGTCCATCCCATAATATCTTCCACCAATGGTTGCTATTTGGATATTTTCATTGCAGATAATGAGTATTTGATTAAGATAATAATTTGCACTTGTAGGTGAAACATCTCTTCCATCTGTAATTAAATGTAAATACACTTTTTTGTCTTGTGCTGCGATTTTCGCTAAAGCTACTATATGATTAATATGAGAATGAACACCACCATCACTTAAAAGTCCTATAATATGGATAGCATTAGAATTAGTGATGGTTTTTTTCAAGACAATATTGTTTTTGAGCGTATCATTTTTCATTTCAAGATTAATTTTGACAAGATCTTGATAGAGGATTCTTCCACTTCCAATGCTCATATGACCAACTTCACTATTTCCCATTTGACCATCAGGAAGTCCAACGTATTCCCCATAGGTTTTTATTAAACTGTTTGGAACATTGTTAAATAAATAATCATATGTTGGTTTTTTTGCATTGTAAAATGCATTATAATTTTTTGAACTATTGAATCCTATACCATCAGTAATAACTAGTAATGTTTTGTGTGACATAATTTTAAACCTTTTTGAATAATATTTTATATATAATGACACTTCATTTTACAATAAAGAGGCTTTATAAATTGTTTTATTGGTTTTACACATTTTTAAATATTAATATACTGCAGTATATTTCGGTAAGAGCGGGATTGGGTTTTTTTATAGGGTTTATATTTACAATCTATTTTATGCCTAAGTTTATCAAATGGGCGAAAAGAAGAAAGGCAAATCAACCAATCTATGAGTATGCTCCAGAAACTCATAGAATAAAAGTAGGGACACCTACTATGGGTGGAATTGTATTTATTACGGGGACACTCTTCGCAACTTTGTTAACCGCAAAGCTTAATAATTTATATGTAATAGGGGCTATCTTAACGATAGTACTTTTTTGTGCTATTGGCGTAAAAGATGATTTGTCGAAAATTTTTGCAAATAAAAATGATTCAGGGCTGACTCCAAAAGCAAAAATGATCCTTCAGGTTCTTTCTTCTTTGATTGTTGTTGGTATTTTATTTTATGCAAATCATACAACAACTCTATATGTTCCTTTTTGTAAGTTGCCAATATTTGATATGGGTCTTTTTGCAATAGCATTTTGGGTTTTAGTGATGGTTGCTACAACAAATGCAGTCAATTTAACAGATGGATTAGATGGTCTTGCAACAGTTCCATCTATTATCTCATTTTTCACTCTTTCTGTAATTATTTATATAACTGGACATTTTGTATTTAGTGGGTATCTATTGATGCCATATATCCCTTCCGTTGGAGAATTATCTGTTGTAGGAGCAAGTTTCATAGGAAGTCTCATTGCATTTTTATGGTTCAATTCGCATCCTGCTCAAGTTTTTATGGGTGATAGTGGAAGTTTGACGATGGGTGGATTTATGGGATATCTTGCGATTATTGGTAAGAGTGAAGTGCTTTTAGTTCTTATAGGACTTATATTTGTTATTGAAGCCGTTTCTGTAATATTACAAGTAGGAAGCTATAAATATAGACAAAAAAGAGTTTTTCTTATGGCACCTATCCACCATCATTTTGAAAAAAAAGGATGGCATGAAAATAAAATTATAATTCGATTTTGGATAATAGCATTTATGGCAAATTTACTAGCAATCCTTAGTTTAAAAATACGATAGCAAAAAGAGTTTATATGAGAATATTAGGTAAAGGGAAAACTGCTCAAGCAATAAAAGAGAAGTATAATAATGCTATTATGTACGATGATTTAGATAATGATATTTATGATATTAATAGTGATGAATTGACAGTTGTAAGTCCTGGTATTCCACCTTATAATTATTTAGTTCAAAATACAAAAAATCTTATTAGTGAATACGATTTAATCTGCCAAGATGTGCCCTATACAATTTGGATTAGTGGTACAAATGGAAAAACAACAACAACTGCCATGATGGAGCATGTTTTGCAATACAAAAATGCAATTAGTGGTGGTAATATTGGATTACCATTAGCAAAAATGGATAAAACAAAAAATATTTGGATTTTAGAAACATCATCTTTTACAATGCACTATACGAAAAAAGCTAAGCCAAATATCTATGTATTGCTACCCATCACAGAAGATCATACGAGTTGGCATGGAAGTTTTGCTGAATATGAAAAAAGTAAACTTAAGCCTCTTGATGGTCTATGTGAAGGTGAAATTGCAATTATTCCAAAAAAATATGAAAGTTATCCAACCAATGGATTTAAAATTTGTTATGAAAATTCAGATGATTTAGCAGATGCTTTTGGAATTGATAAAACAAAAATTAATTTTCAAGAACCATTTTTAATGGATGCACTGCTTGCAATGAGTGTAGATAAAATTTTATTTGATAATATTAATTATCTAACAATTAACAGCTTTATCCAAGATCCGCATAAAATGGAAGAGTTTAGAGATAAAAATAATAGACTGTGGGTAGATGACAGTAAGGCTACAAATTTTGATGCTACATTGCAGGCTCTTAATAGATATCAAGATAGATTAATTTATTTGATTTTAGGTGGAGATGATAAAGGGGTAGATTTGTCTCCATTATTTAAGGAATTACATAAATATAATCTTAAAATTTATGCGATAGGAACAAATTGTGAAAAGCTGGATAAGTTATCATATGAATACAATAATATTCAATGCCACAGATGTTATTTTCTTGAAGAAGCTGTAAAGCAAATATCAGAGGAGATGAAAACAATAGTAAATGACGATGAAGTTGCACTTTTATCACCAGCTGCCGCTTCTTTGGATCAATTTAGTTCTTATAAGGAAAGAGGGGAAAAATTTAAACAATTTGTAAAATCTTAAAAGAATTATTTTAAGAATATCTTAAGTTTGTTTAGTTATACTTCCACTCCATTTTAAGAGGTAACACTTTAAAGTAAATATGGCTCGGTAGCTCAGTCGGTAGAGCAAAGGATTGAAAATCCTTGTGTCGACGGTTCGATTCCGCCCCGAGCCACCACTTAAATAAGCTGGATTAGCTCAGTTGGTAGAGCAGCTGATTTGTAATCAGCAGGTCGTAGGTTCAAGTCCTATATCCAGCTCCATTTTATTGTTTAAAAGCAAGAAAATCTCATGGTGAGGTTGGAGAGCGGTCAAATCCTGCGGACTGTAAATCCGCCGCCTACGGCTTCGAAGGTTCAAATCCTTCTCTCACCACCACTTTTTTTGCGGGAGTAGCTCAGTTGGCTAGAGCTTCTGCCTTCCAAGCAGATTGTCGCGAGTTCGAGTCTCGTCTCCCGCTCCATTATAAAATTAAATCATAAAATAACAATTAAGTAAAAAATAGAAAATCATTAAAGCTATATTTAAAGTTTTTTATTGTAAAATTCCCAACTTTTTACAATTGAGCCTGTGTAGCTCAGGGGTAGAGCACTTCCTTGGTAAGGAAGAGGTCGTAAGTTCAAGTCTTATCATAGGCTCCATAAGTGTGAAGCCCTTTGAGCAGATGAGTCATCGACTTATTTGCTCAAAGGGTTAAAATATTAAATAAGGAAAAAAAATGGCAAAAGAAAAATTTAACAGAAATAAACCGCATGTAAATATCGGTACAATTGGACATGTTGACCACGGTAAAACTACATTAACGGCTGCTATCTCTGCTGTTCTTGCTACAAAATTCGGTGGAGAGATGAAAGATTACGATCAAATCGATAATGCTCCTGAAGAAAGAGAAAGAGGTATTACTATTGCTACTTCTCATATTGAGTATGAAACAGCTGAAAGACATTACGCTCACGTTGACTGTCCAGGACATGCTGACTACGTTAAAAATATGATTACTGGTGCTGCTCAAATGGATGGTGCTATTCTTGTTATTGCTGCAACAGATGGACCAATGGCTCAAACAAGAGAACATATCCTTCTTTCAAAACAAGTTGGGGTTCCATATCTAGTAGTTTTCTTAAATAAAGAAGATCAATTAGATGACGATGATAAAGAAGAGATGTTAGAATTGGTTGAAATGGAAGTTAGAGAGCTTCTTTCTATGTATGATTTCCCAGGTGATGATACTCCGGTTATTCCAGGTTCTGCATTCCAAGCTTTAGAAGAAGCAAAAGCTGGTAATTATGGACCATGGTCTGAAAAAGTTATGGCTTTAATGGATGCTGTTGATAGCTATATCCCAACTCCAGTAAGAGATGTGGATCAAGATTTCTTAATGCCTGTTGAAGATGTATTCTCTATTTCAGGAAGAGGAACTGTTGTTACTGGAAGAATTGAAAAAGGTACAATTAAAATTGGTGAAGTTATTGAAATCGTTGGTCTTAGAGATACAATTAAAACTACTGTAACAGGTGTTGAAATGTTCAGAAAAGAGATGACTGAAGGTCTTGCTGGTGATAACTGTGGTCTTCTTTTAAGAGGTGTTAAGAAAGAAGATGTTGAAAGAGGACAAGTTCTTATTAAACCAGGTACGATCACTCCACATACAAAATTTGAATGTGAAGTGTATATCCTTTCTAAAGAAGAGGGTGGAAGACATACTCCATTCTTTACTAACTATAGACCACAATTCTATGTTAGAACAACAGACGTTACAGGTTCAGTAACACTTAACGAAGGTGTTGAGATGGTTATGCCTGGTGATAATACGAAATTAACAGTTCAATTAGTTTCTCCAATTGCTCTTGAAGAGGGAACTAAGTTCGCGATTCGAGAAGGTGGAAGAACAGTTGGTGCTGGTGTTGTTTCTAAAATTTTAGAATAGTCAGGTACTGATTATGGCAAATGGTGTTAGAATAAAAATAGGTTTGAAATGTGTAGAAACTGGTGATATCAACTATACAACAATGAAAAATCCAAAAACGCATACAGAAAAATTTGAAGTGAATAAATATTCACCAAGATTAAGAAAACATACAATTCATAAAGAAGTTAAGTTAAAATCTTAATCTCTTTATTAAAGCATAGTAGATATTTCTATTGTGCTTTAGAAGGCTAATAGCTCCAATGGTTAGAGCACCGGATTCCAAATCCGGGTGTTGTGGGTTCGAGTCCCTCTTGGCCTGCCACTATAGATTTTCACTACATGTGATAAATTAAAAGTAAAACGGGAATATTTTTTATTTTTATTTTTTCACTATAAAAGGGTTGTAATTTGAATAAATTAAAAAATCATTATAAACAAGCAAATGATGAGCTAAACAAAGTTATTTTTCCAATAAAAGAGCAAGTAAAAAGTGCTTATTTATCAGTATTTGTTGTGGTAACTGTAATATCACTATTTTTAGCGCTTATTGATACAGTAATGTCTTTAAGTCTACAATCTATAATGAACTAAGGAAACGAAGTGGCACATAATTGGTATGCGATACAAACACATTCTGGTAGTGAATTAACTATTAAAAGGGCGCTAGAAAAATTAAGTAATGAGCTAAATGATGGAAGAATTGAACAAGTTCTTGTTCCAACAGAGGATTTAATTGAAATTAAAAAAGGTTCCAAGGTAATTATTGAAAAACCTCTTTATTCTGCATATGTTTTTGCTAGAATTGATCTTGATACAGCGCTTTGGCATGCAATTCAATCAATGCCAAAAGTTGGAAGATTTATTGGTGAAGCTAAAAAGCCATCACCATTAAGCGAAAAAGATATAAATCAAATCTTAGATAAAGTGAATCATAGAGCAGCTGCAAAACCAAAAATTTCATTTGAGAAAGGTGAAATGGTTCGGATTAAAGATGGCTCATTTTCTAATTTTAATGGAAATGTAGAATCTTTTGATATGTCATCTGGGTTATTAACTCTAAATGTCTTAATATTTGGAAGAAATACACCGGTTGAAATATCTTATACTCATGTTGAAAGAGTAGCATAAAAGGGAAGATTAATAGGTATTAGGCAATAGATACTAGCTTCTAATTTTAGTAGTATTGCCTAATACCTATTTCAAAACAAAAAAGGAATTAAAATGGCAAAAAAAATACAAGGACTTATCAAGCTTCAAATACCAGCTGGAGCAGCTAATCCATCACCACCAGTAGGGCCTGCGCTTGGTCAAAGAGGTGTTAATATTATGGAATTTTGTAAAGCTTTCAACGAAAGAACAAAAGCGAATGCAGGATTTAAAATACCAGTTATTATAACTGTTTATACTGATAAAAGTTTTACATTTGTAACAAAACAACCTCCAATGAGTGAACTTATTATGAAGGCTGCTGGAATTAAAAAAGGTAGTAATAATGCACTTAAAAATAAAGTTGCTAAGCTATCAAAAGAGAAAGTATTAGAGATAGTAAAACAAAAAATTGCTGACTTAAATACAAAAGATGTTGATCAAGCAGTGAAAATTGTTGAAGGTCAATGTAGAAGTATTGGTGTTGACGTAGAAAAATAATTTTACATTATTTGAGGTGCCGTAAAGACCACAAGGCTTTAAATGTGGTAGCAAAATTAAAATATGCGAAGGAAAAAAAATGAGTAAAAGATTAAAGGCTCTACTTACTAAAGTAGACACAACAAAAGTTTATAGTTTAACAGATGCAGTTACAAATGTTAAAGAATTAGTTTCTGCTAAATTTGACGAAACTGTAGAGTTAGCTTTAAATTTAAATGTAGATCCAAGACATGCTGATCAAATGATTAGAGGTTCGGTTGTTCTTCCTGCAGGTACTGGTAAAATAGTAAGAGTTGCAGTTTTTGCAAAAGGGCTTAAAATGGATGAAGCTAAAGCAGCAGGTGCTGATTTAGTTGGAAATGATGATTTAGTTGAGCAAATTCAAGCTGGAATTATTAATTTTGATGTTCTTATTGCAACTCCAGATACAATGGGTCTTGTTGGTAAAATTGGTAGAATCCTTGGGCCAAAAGGTTTAATGCCAAATCCAAAAGTTGGAACAGTAACTATGGATGTAACAAAAGCTGTTAATGATGCTAAAGGTGGTCAAATAACTTATAGAGTTGATAAAAAAGGTATTATCCATGCTGGAATTGGAAAAGTATCTTTTTCTGCTGAAGATTTAAGAGCAAATGCAAGAACTTTAATGGCAGCTGTAAATAGACAAAAACCTGCAACTGCAAAAGGTAAATATGTTATAACTGCTACAATATCTTTAACAATGTCTCCAGGGATTAAAATTGATCCAATGGAAATGATTGATATTAGAAACTAAAATAGCTGAATAAAATAGGCTTTATCTTAAGACTAAAGACAGTGGGTTGAATGATAATATTCAATAAATCCTACCGAAGTTTTTTTGTTTTGAAAGGAGGAAAAATATGACTAGAGAAGAAAAAAATGTAATTGTTAATACTCTTGCTGAAGAATTTAAAGTTGCTGGTTCTATTGTTGTTGTAAACTATAAAGGTTCTACGCATAGAAAATTAGAAGCATTAAGAGCTATCGCAAAAGAAGCTGATGTAAAAGTTCAAGTTGCTAAAAATACTTTTGTAAATGTAGCATTAAAAAATGTAGATTTACCGCAAATGGATTTGAAAAGCGAGAGTATGTTTATTTGGGCTAATGATCAAATTAGTGCATGTAAAATTGCAGAAAAATTTGCATCAGAAAATAAAGACACTTTTGTAATTAAAGGTGGTATTATTGATGGTCAAATTGCTGATACTGCTAAAGTTATGGCATTTGCTAAGTTACCAGGAAGAGAAGAACTACTTGGAATGCTTGCGTCTGTTTGGATGGGACCTATTAGAAACTTTACTATTGGTCTTGATGCGCTTAGAAGACAAAAAGAAGAAACCGCTGCTTAATTAATAAGTGACGGTATGTGTTTAAAACAACAATATAAAAATTAAATAAAAAAGGATTTGAAATGGCAATTTCTAAAGAAGATGTATTAGAATTTATTTCTGGTTTAAGTGTATTAGAACTTTCAGAATTAGTAAAAGAGTTTGAAGAAAAATTTGGTGTATCTGCACAACCAGTAGCGGTTGCTGGTGGAGCTGTTGCTGCTGCTGAAGCTGTTGAAGAACAAACAGAATTTACAGTTGTATTAGTTGATGCTGGTGATAAAAAAATAAATGTTATTAAAGAAATTAGAGCGTTAACTGGTCTTGGACTAAAAGAAGCTAAAACTATGTCTGAAGAAGCAAATTCTATTGTTAAAGAATGTGTTCCTAAAGATGTAGCTGAAGCAGCTAAAGCACAATTAGAATCTGCTGGTGCAAAAGTAGTAATTAAATAATTCTATTTACTAAAAATCTAACTAATGCTTCGCTTTTTAGCGAAGCATTAGTGGTTTAAGAAGAAGTGTTAGCATTCTAAGGTATATGTTTTTCATGTATCTTAGAGTGCTTTTTTAAGCTTTATAAAAAAGCAATTCAAAATACAAAATTACGAGGTATTCTATGTTAAATTCATTAAAATCTGGTAATAGATTAAGGGTAGATTTCGCTAAAAATCCACAAAAAATCGAAATCCCAAATTTATTACAACTACAACAAAACAGCTATAAAAATTTTTTAATGGTTGATGAAGAAGATCGAACAGAAGCAGGGATTGAAAAAGTTTTTAAGTCGATATTCCCAATACATGATGCTCAAAATAGGTTCACACTAGATTATATTAATAGTGAAGTTGGAAAATCAAAATATGATATTAATGAATCTATGGTAAGAGGACTTACTTATTCGATTCCATTAAAAATCAATATAAGACTTACCCTTTGGGATCTTGATGAAAAAACTGGTGAAAAAATAGGTGTAAAAGATATTAAAGAACAAGCTATTTTTGTAAGAGAAATACCTTTGATGACAGAAAGAACATCATTTGTTGTTAATGGTGTTGAAAGGGTTGTTGTAAACCAATTACATAGAAGTCCAGGTGTAATTTTTAAAGAAGAAGAAGCTATTACTGTATCAAATAAATTAATTTATACAGGACAAATTATTCCAGATAGAGGGAGTTGGTTGTATTTTGAATATGATGCAAAAGACGTATTGTATGTAAGAATAAACAAAAGAAGAAAAGTTCCAGCAACTATTTTACTTCGAGCATTAGGATATACAAAAGAAGATATTATTAAGTTATTTTATCCAATTGTAAATATTAAAGTTAAAAGTAATAAATTCTTGAGAGACTTTAATGCTGAAGATTTTACAGGAAGAGTTGAATTTGATTTGATTGATGATAAAGGAAACTTAATTGTCGCAAGTGGAAAAAGATTAACGGATAGAAAAGCAAAAGCTTTGGCTGATGGTGGTCTTAAATTAGTTGAATATCCAGTTGAATTACTGATGGAAAGACATACAGCAGCAACTATCTATGATCCTAATAGTGGAGAAGTTCTTTTTGATTCTTTAACTCAATTGGATGATTTAAAACTCAAAAAACTTTTAGACTTAGGATTTAAAGAGTTTAATATCGTAAATGATTTAGCTGATGGAATAGATGATTCTATTATTAAGGCATTTAAAACTGATACTGAGTCTATAAAGCTTTTAAAACAAACAGAGCAATTAGAAGATGAAAATGATCTATGTGCTATTAGAATTTATAAAGTTATGAGACCAGGTGAGCCTGTAACTGCTGATGCTGCTAAAGAATTTGTTAGGAAATTATTCTTTGATCCTGAAAGATATGATCTAACTAAAGTTGGAAGAATGAAAATGAATCATAAGCTTGGCGTGAGTGTTCCTGAATATGTTACAGTATTAACACATGAAGATATAATTAAAACTATTCAATATCTTATTAAAGTTAAATCAGGTCATGGTCATATCGACGATAGGGATCATCTTGGAAACAGAAGAATTAGATCTATTGGAGAACTTCTTGCAAATGAACTTCATAGTGGTTTAGTAAAAATGCAAAAAGCGATTAGAGACAAAATGACTACTTTAAGTGGAAGTCTTGAAGAGCTTATGCCTCATGATTTAATTATGTCAAAAATGATTACTTCTACAATTACTGAATTCTTTACAAGTGGACAACTTTCACAATTTATGGATCAGACAAATCCATTATCTGAAGTAACTCATAAAAGAAGACTTTCAGCACTAGGTGAGGGTGGTCTTGTAAAAGAGAGAGCTGGATTTGAAGTAAGGGACGTTCATCCAACTCATTACGGAAGAATTTGTCCAGTTGAAACTCCAGAGGGTCAAAATATTGGTCTTATTAATACTCTTTCAACTTACTCTAAAGTAAATGATTTAGGATTTATTGAAACGCCATATAAAAAAGTTATCAATGGACAAGTAACTGATGAAATTGAATATTATACAGCTACACAAGAAGAGGGTAAAACAATTGCTCCAGGATCTACAAGATTAGATAAATCTGGAAAAATTATCGATACTCTTATTGAGGGTAGAATTGATGGTGAAATTATGATGATTGAAAGTTCAAAAGTTGAACTTATTGATATTTCTTCACAAATGATTATGGGTGTTGCTGCATCTTTAATTCCATTCTTAGAGCATGATGATGCCAATAGAGCTCTAATGGGTTCAAATATGATGAGACAAGCTGTACCTCTTTTAAAACCACAAGCTCCTTTTGTTGGAACAGGTTTAGAAAAAGTAATTGCAAGAGATTCATGGTCAGTTATTAAAGCTGAAAGAGCTGGAATTGTAGAAAAATCTGATGCTAAAAATATTTATATTAAAGGTGAAGATGAAAATGGAGCTTTTATTGATCATTATCTTTTAAGAAAAAATCAAAGAACAAATAATAATACAACATTTGGTCAAAGAAATCTTGTAAAAGAGGGTCAATCTGTTGAAATTGGACAAGTTATTGCCGATGGTCCATCTATGGATAATGGTGAACTAGCAATTGGTATTAATGCGACAGTTGCTTTTATGCCTTGGAATGGATATAACTATGAGGATGCTATTGTTCTTTCACAAAAGTTAATTAAAGAAGATGCATTTACTTCTGTTCATATATATGAAAAAGAGATTGAAGCAAGAGAATTAAAACATGGAAATGAAGAGATCACAAGAGATTTACCAGGTGTAAAGTCTGAATCAATTGATCATTTAGATGAGAGCGGTATTGTAAAAATAGGAACATATCTAAAACCAGGGATGATTATAGTTGGAAAAGTTACACCAAAAGGTGAGATTAAACCAACTCCTGAAGAAAGATTACTTAGAGCAATCTTTGGAGAAAAAGCAGGGCATGTTATTAATAAATCCATGTATTGTCCAGCATCAATGGAAGGTGTAGTTGTAGATATTAAAGTATTTACAAAAAAAGGATATGAAAAAGATAATAGAGCTGTAAAGGCTATTGAAGTAGAAAAAGTAAAACTTGATATTGAGCACCATGATAGATTATTAATGTTGGATAGAGTTGAGATACTAAAAATTAATGCTTTATTATCTAAGAATAAACTTGTTAAAGATGTAGAATTAGGGGATGTTGAATTTAAAAAAGATGGATTACTAACTGAAGAACAACTTCAAAATATTAATCGATTTGCTATGAAAAAACTTGTTGCCTCTTATGATAATAGCGTTTCAAGAGAATATAACAATATTAAAGAACATTTCATTAAAGAGAAAGCAAAACTACGAGAAGCTCATGAGGAAAAAATTAATATTTTGGAGCATGACGATATTTTACCAAGTGGTGTTATTAAGCAAGTTAAAGTTTATATTGCGACTAAGAGAAAAATAAAAGTCGGAGATAAAATGGCTGGACGACATGGAAATAAGGGTATTGTATCAAATATAGTTCCTGAGGTTGATATGCCATATATGGAAGACGGAAATACAGTTGATATTGTCTTAAATCCACTAGGGGTTCCATCAAGGATGAATATTGGGCAAATTCTTGAAGTTCACTTAGGAATTGTTGGTAAAAAATTAGGTGCTCAAATTCAAGATATGTTTGAAAATAAAAAAGAAACATTCCTAGCTGATTTAAGAGCAAAAATGATAGAAATTGCTGATGTTGCTAAATTGATGAATGCTAAAGAGTTTTTAACAAATATTTCTAATGATGAACTTTTAGAATATGCTAGAGATTGGTCTCGGGGAGTTAAGTTTGCCTCTCAGGTATTTGATGGAGCAAAACAAGAAGAATTTGATAAATTATTTGAATTAGCAAAAATGGCAACAGATGGGAAAACAACTCTTTATGATGGTATGACTGGTGAAAAAATGATTGAACGAGTTAATGTTGGTGTGATGTATATGTTAAAACTTCACCATTTAGTTGATGAAAAAGTTCATGCGAGAAGTACAGGACCATATTCACTTGTAACACAACAACCAGTTGGTGGAAAAGCATTGTTCGGTGGTCAAAGATTTGGGGAGATGGAAGTTTGGGCTCTTGAAGCATATGGAGCCACAGCTGTTCTTAAAGAAATGCTTACTATTAAATCAGATGATGTTGATGGTAGAACATTAGCTTATAGAGCTATTTCAAATGGTGAGAATGTACCAACTTCAGGGGTTCCAGAAACATTCTTTGTTTTAACAAAAGAGCTTCAAGCACTTGCACTTGATGTAGAAATTTATGAAGAGGTAGAAACAGATGAGTAGTAATTATGTAACATCGTTTGCTGGAGAGCAAAAAATATTGAAATCTATTGAAATTGGTGAGTTAGAAAAACCAAAAGATTTCTCAGCATTTCAAATAAACCTAGCAAGTCCAGAAAAAATTCTTTCATGGTCTTCTGGAGAAGTTAAAAAACCTGAAACTATCAACTATAGAACACTAAAACCTGAGAGAGATGGACTTTTCTGTGCAAAAATATTTGGACCAGTGAAAAACTATGAATGTCTTTGTGGTAAATACAAAAAGATGAGATATAAAGGTGTAGTGTGTGAAAAATGTGGGGTTGAAGTAATAAGCTCTAAGGTTAGAAGACACAGAATGGGACATATTGATCTTGTTGCTCCTGTTGCACATATTTGGATGGTAAGCTCACTTCCTTCAAGAATTGGAACACTTTTGGGGGTTAAATTAAAAGATCTTGAAAGAGTACTTTATTATGAGGCATACATCGTTGAAAATAGCGGTGAAGCATATTATGATAGTGATACTTCAAAAAAAGTTTTAAAATACGATATTTTAAATGAAGAACAATATAGACAGATTGAAGAGCATTACGGTGATGTGAATTTTGTTGCTAAAATGGGTGGACAAGTTATTTTTAATATGTTAAAAGAATTGGATCTTGTTGATTTATTAAATCGTTTAAAAGATGATATTCAAAATACTAAATCAGAAGCTAAAATTAAATCAATTGTTAAAAGATTGAAAGTAGTTGAAAATTTCTTAAATAGTGGAAATAGACCTGAGTGGATGATGCTTACAGTTTTACCTGTACTTCCTCCAGATATTAGACCTCTGGTCGCACTTGATGGTGGAAAATTTGCTGTTTCTGATGTTAACGACCTTTATAGAAGAGTTATAAACAGAAATAACAGACTTAAAAGATTAGTTGAACTTGATGCTCCTGAGATCATTATTAGAAATGAGATGAGAATGTTACAAGAGGCTGTAGATGCGCTATTTGATAATGCAAAAACAGCAAATGCAGTAAAAGGTGCAAATAAAAGACCTCTTAAATCACTTTCTGAGATTATTAAAGGGAAACAAGGACGATTTAGACAAAACTTACTTGGGAAAAGGGTTGACTTTTCAGGAAGATCTGTAATTGTTGTTGGACCTACACTTAGAATGGACCAATGTGGGTTACCTAAAAAAATGGCTTTAGAGTTATTTAAACCACATCTTATGGCAAAACTTGAAGAGAAAGGGTATGCAACTACACTGAAAGCTTCTAAAAGATTGATTGAAAATGAAACAAATGAAGTTTGGGAATGTTTAGCTGAAATCGTTGAAGATTATCCAGTTATGCTGAATCGTGCTCCAACACTTCATAAACTTTCTATTCAAGCGTTCCACCCAGTGTTGATTGATGGAAAAGCTATCCAATTGCATCCACTTGTATGTTCAGCATTTAATGCCGACTTCGATGGGGATCAAATGGCTGTGCATGTACCACTTTCACAAGAAGCAATTGCTGAAGCAAAGATTTTGATGATGTCTTCAATGAATATCCTTTTACCAGCATCTGGTAGAGCTTTAGCAGTGCCTTCACAAGATATGATTTTAGGTCTTTATTACCTAACTCTTGAAAAAGATGGTGTAAAAGGTGAGCATAAAATATTTACAGATTTAAATGAAGCTTTAATGGCACTTGAACACAAAAAAGTTGATATTCATGCAAAAATAAGAACATTACTTGATGGACATATCATAACAACAACAGTTGGAAGAATGATTATCAAAGATATTTTGCCTGATTTCGTTCCTGTAAGTTACTGGAATAAAATTTTAAAGAAAAAAGATATTGGGGCTTTAGTTGATTATATTTATAAATATGGTGGCTATGCAGTAACACCTAAATTCCTTGATAACTTAAAAAATCTTGGGTTTAAGTATGCTACAAGTGCTGGTATTTCTATTTCTATTGATGATATTAGAATTCCAGTATCTAAAAATGGATTAGTAATCACAGCTAAAAAAGATGTTGTAGAAGTTCAAAAACAATTTAATCAAGGACTTTTAACAGAGCAAGAGAGATATAATAAAATTATTGATATTTGGACACTGCTTAACAATAAACTTGGAACTGAGATGATGGATTTGGTTAAAACTGATAAAGATGGATTTAACTCTATTTATATGATGGCAGATTCAGGAGCTAGGGGATCAGCTGCTCAAATTAGACAGCTAGCAGGGATGAGGGGACTTATGGCTAAGCCAGATGGTTCAATTATTGAAACACCAATTATTTCTAACTTTAGAGAGGGGTTAAATGTACTTGAATACTTTATTTCTACTCACGGAGCTAGAAAAGGACTTGCTGATACAGCTCTTAAAACAGCGAATGCTGGATATTTGACAAGAAAACTTGTTGATATTTCACAAAATGTAAGAATCTCTATGGAAGATTGTGGAACTCATGAGGGTATCACTATTTCAAATATCACTGATGGAAATGAACTTGTGGAAAGCTTGGCAGAGAGAATCACAGGAAGAGTTTTAGCACACGATATTGTTGATCCTATTTCAAATGAAATCCTTTTCAATGAAGGTAGTATGATAAGTGAAGAGGATGCAAAAATTGTTACAGATGCAGGTGTTAAATCTGTAACAATTAGAACAGCACTTACATGTAAAGCTGAAAATTCTCTTTGTGCAAAATGTTACGGACTAAATCTTGGAGAGCAAAGAAAAGTAAATCCAGGTGAAGCTGTGGGAGTTCTTGCTGCTCAATCTATTGGGGAACCTGGAACTCAGTTGACACTTAGAACATTCCACGTTGGGGGAACAGCGAGTGCTACTCAAGCAGAAAAAGAACTTAAAGTTACAAGTGAAGGATTTTTACGATATTACAATGTAAAAACTTACCTTTCAAAAGAGGGTAAGAATATTGTAGCAAATAGAAGAAATGCTGCTATTTTGTTGGTTGAACCAAAAATTAATGCACCATTTGATGGGAAAATTTCTATTAAAACAACACACGAAGAGATAGTTGTAGTTGTAACTGGTCAAGAAGAAACTAAAAAATACTATTTAAGAAAAGCTGATATCGCTAAACCAAATGAACTTGCAGGGGTAGGTGGTAAAATTGAAGCAAAAATGTATCTTCCTTATGTTGATGGTGATATAGTTGAAAAAGGTGAATCTATTGTTGAAGTTATTAAAGATGGATGGAATGTGCCTTCACGAATTCCATATGCTTCTGAACTTCTAGTTGAAGATGGAGCACCAGCAACAACTGAAATTAAAACAAAAGAAGCGGGAGTAGTTAAGTATTATAAACTTGTCGGAGATTATCTTGAAAGAGTTCATGATATGAAAGAAGGTGATGTTATCTTGAAAAAAGGGTTATTTGCTGTAATCGTTGATAGCGAAGATAGAGAAGCTGCAAGATTCTATGTTTCAAGAGATTCTGTTCTTGTAGTAGGTGATAATGCAGTTGTGAAAAAAGGTGATATTATCGCAAAACCTGCTACAAGCGAACATACAATAGTTGCACAATGGGACCCATATGCGAATCCAACAATTTCAGAAATTGATGGAAAAGTTTCATTTGAAGATATAATCCCTGGACTTACTGTAAGTGAACAATATGATGAATTAACTGGAACTTCTAAATTAGTTGTAAATGAGTATATCCCAGCAGCTTATAAACCAACAATTATCGTTCATGGTAAAAATGATGATACTAGAGCTTATATTCTTGAGTCAAAAACTTCTATCAATGTGGTAAATGGTGAAGAGATTAAAGTGGCTGATATTATAGGAAAAACTCCTAAAGCAGTTGCAAAATCAAGCGATATTACTGGAGGTCTTCCAAGAGTAAGTGAACTTTTTGAAGCAAGACGACCAAAAAATATAGCACTACTTGCTGAATTTGATGGAATTGTAAGTTTTGGAAAACCTTTAAGAAATAAACAAAGGGTAATTATTACAGATAGTGTTGGAAATAAAAGTGAAAATCTTATAGATAAAAATCGAGAGATTCTTGTAAGAGATGGAGAATTCGTTCATGCTGGTGAGCAATTAACAGATGGACAAAAAGCAAGTCATGATATTTTAAAAATCTTAGGGGAAAAAGCCTTAAATGAATTTATTGTATCTGAAGTTCAAGGAGTTTATCGAGGGCAAGGTGTTAGTATTGCCGATAAACACATTGAAGTTATTTTATCTCAAATGCTTAGACAAGTAAATATTGTTGATTCTGGAAATACTAAGTTTATTGTAGGTGATATGATATCTAAAAAACGATTTAATGAAGAAAATGCAAAAATTATTAAAATGGGTGGAGAACCAGCAATCGCTGAACCAATCCTTTTAGGTATTACACGAGCAGCCGTTACAAGTGATAGTATTATCTCTTCAGCTTCATTCCAAGAAACTACAAAAGTTTTAACAGAAGCTGCGATATCGTCTAAAATAGATATGTTAACAGACTTAAAAGAAAATGTTGTAATTGGTAGAACGATTCCAGTTGGAACAGGTCTTTATAGAAATAAGAAAATTAACTTTATCCATAATGTTTAAAAAAATAGAGCTTTGGCTCTATTTTTTTAAAAACACTCACTTAAAATCTTCCTAATATCCTCAATCATCTCTTTTTCTAAAATAGTTTTATTTGAATATAAATAAAAAGGTACAGTATTTAAAATAGATTTTTTAAGTCGTTTTCTAATTGTAGATATTAAATCAACTTTGATAGGATTTTTGCCATCAAAAAGTAAAAAGTTCGCTTCAATTCCTATGCTTAAAGAGACAACTTGAAAAGTAAAAAACCTATCTTCTTTTTCATATTTGACACAAAAATTTTCTAATTTATGCTGTAATTTCTTATGGGTATGATCTGAAACATAGCCAAAACTTTCTCTAAATTTATATCTCTCAATTTCACTAAAGTCCAAAATATTATAGAGTTCGTTAAGGTTTCTCCAAGTTGCTTGATAAAATCTTTTTCCAAATAAAACTTCTTCAAATGATTTTAAATATTTTATATCATTTAAATTTTTAGAAGATTTATTTTTTATTTTGAAATATTCTTTTTTAAAAAGGGTAATAAGCCAATTTTCATCAAGTTGTGTAATTATATCAAGTCTTTTTTCTGAATCTTGTTCATCTAAAAATTTCCATAACATTGAAATTGAATCTGTAACCTCGGAAATTTTATTTTCATCGAAATATTTTTTTGCAAGGTATAAGATAACATTTTCTAAGTGTGTATCGGTTGCTGTTATTTTATGATTAAAAATAATTTTTTTGTAAAGATTAAATCTCATCTCTAACATATGCTCAATATCTATAATTTCACTATCTAAAAAAGAGAGAATAAAGTTATTATTGTATTCAATTATAACCGATTGTTTGGCTATTCTTATAAAATCAACTGGACCACCAATATAACCACTAGCAAGCATATCACGATTAATATAATCCAACCTATCAGCATCAATTGTTCCATCAATAAATGAGTGCAATACTTTATAATTAAAATATTGATCTTTTTTTTCATTTAGGATATTTTGAATAATTAAATATAAGAGTTGTAAATAAGGATCATTCTGACAATTAAGTTCATAGGTAAAAAGAAGCTTGATTAGTTTATAACCTATTGCTTCATGTAAAACTTTTGATTCATTTTTTGTACTCTTTTCATAAAAATTTAAAAATATTTGTTCTTCATTAGTTAGTATTTTTTTCCTTTTTAGCATGATGTAAATATTTTCCATTGCATATTCTACTTGATGTGAAAATGGAAAATGTCCTAAATCATGGAGTAGTCCCGCTAATCTTATTGCTTGAAGAATGATAAGATATACAGATTTACTTGAATTAGATTTTAGTGGAATCATAAATTCAAAGAGTGCTTGATCTTCGTAAATATCAGTGTTTTTAAGTGTAATATCAATTTTATTTTTACTTATTATCTCTTCAATTGAGGATTTTAAACTCTTCAAGAAGTGATTCTTTGTTTCTTCTGTTGCGTTTAACATACTATTTTTAACCATATGTGCTGCTATATGCATAGTTCCTAAACTATGGATATAGCGTTTTGTATTTATAGATGGATAAGCAAAATATGCTAAAGCATTTTGTGTGATAAAAAGAAGACGATTAACAATTTTTGTTTGTAAAATTCTATCTTCAATCTCACTACATTCAATATGTTTATATATGGTATCATTAATAAATTTCATTTATCTTCGTTTATTTTCAAAGATTCGTTCAGTGAATTCAGCAAATCTTCCTCTCACAGCTTTTGTAAGTTCAATCGCAAACATTTTAAGCTCAGGATGTTCAAATCTTGTTTGTTTTAAAAGTGTTGTTAATCCGTTATTAAATCTGTTAAGGTAAAGATTATCGATTTGTCTATTGGAACCGATAACGATAGCCATACAACTCTCATCAAGTCTTGAAAGGATGAGTTGGGTTGTATTTTCACTACTATTTTGCCACTCATCAAGGATAACAATAGCACCACTTAGTGTTCGCCCCCTTGCTTCTCCTGGCCATAATGTTTCAATATTGTATTTTTCCATCAACTCTGCTGTTTTCGCTTTTATCGATTCTTGTTGATCAATATTTTGAGAATTTTTGAGTTTTTTCTTTGCGATAAATTCCAAAGTATCATAAAGGGCCATATTATAAATTCTAAATTTTTCATCATTTCCAGATAAAAATCCAACCTCCGCACCTTTATCAAGTGACTCAATAGAGTTTCTTACATAGACTATTTTTTCATAAGAACCTTTTTCAATCAATCGCATAGCAGCAGCGACGCTTAGAAGTGTTTTTCCACTACCAGCTTTCGCATCTATAACTAATAAGTTGTACATATTGGATAGCATTGCACTTAAGAGAAATTTTTGTTTGAGATTTGCAGGGCGAAGAGCTAAAGGATTAAAGATAGCATCATCTATAATCTCTATTTTTTGATTAACGATGATTCCATAAGTAGAATTTCCATCATCACTAACAAACTCATAAGAGAAATTTTCATTTTGGTAATGTGGGTCATAATCATGAATTGATTTTCCATCTAAGCCATTGAAATAGATGGAGTTTAAAGCGATGGTTTTTATAAATTCAAATTCAGGGATATCAGATCTATCTTCTTTGAGTGTTTCTGTTTTGATATTTTTAAAGAGAGCAAAAGTTCTTGCATAGATATCAATAGAGATAAAGGTAACATCCATTTTCTCATAGTATTCTACAGCAACACTTGCAACTTCAATGATTCGTTTATCATTACTTTCTGCGATGTTATGAGCCAACATCTCACTTTCATATCGCTCTTTTGAGATGATATGAATCCTAATATTTTCATAAGAGAGTTTGACTATTTTAAACTCTTTTTTAATGATAATATCATCCACGGCTGCTTTTGCTAAAAGCCTTGCAAATTGTCTTGATTGGTATCCTAGTTCATCGTGTAATTTTTTTTTATCTTCAAGTTCAACTAAAACAGTTTCTGGAATAACTACAATATTAGAACCATTATCAGAAAGATTAAAAACATTTTGAATATTTTGTAATACGATATTTGTATCAATAACATAAACTTTTTCTTTTGTATGCATTATTTTCCTTTGTATATTTTAAATAGTTTAGAATATGATAATCTCTTTTTGATTACAGCATAAAGTAGTTAATTTAGTCTAGCTTAGGTATAATGAAGCAATCAATCAAAACAAAAAAATATTATAAAAGAGTCATATGAAAAAAGTAGAATTATTATCTCCAGCTGGAAATTTAGAAAAATTAAAAATAGCTTTTGCTTATGGAGCAGATGCAGTGTATGGTGGAGTGAGCCATTTTAGTCTTAGAATTCGAAGTGGAAAAGAGTTTACCGTAGAAACATTTAAAGATGGGATTGACTATGCCCATAGCTTAGGAAAAAAAGTTTATGTAACTATCAATGGGTTCCCTTTTAACTCACAGATTGAACTTCTTAAAAATCATATCAAAACGATGGCTGAATTGAATCCAGATGCCCTTATTGTAGCAACTCCAGGTGTTGTTGGACTTTGTAGAGAGATAGCTCCACATATCCCTATCCATCTTTCAACTCAAGCAAATGTTATGAACTATCTTGATGCAAAAGTCTATTATGATATGGGAGTTCGTCGAATTATTGCAGCAAGGGAGATAAGTCTTAGAGATGTGGAAGAGATTAAAAAAAGATTGCCAGATCTTGAGATAGAGATATTTGTACATGGAAGTATGTGCTTTGCTTATAGTGGAAGATGTCTTGTGAGTGCGGTGCAAATGGGAAGAGTTCCAAATAGGGGAAGTTGTGCGAATGATTGTCGGTTTGAATACACTTTGTATGCTGGAAATGAAAATCACGGGACACTTTTTAGACTTGAAGAACAACCAGAAATTGGTACATATATCTTCAATGCAAAAGATATGAATTTAGCAAGTCATGTAGATGAGATTTTAGCAAGTGGGGCTGTTGATAGTATTAAAATAGAAGGGCGAACAAAATCACCTTATTATGCAGCTATTACGGCTTACACTTATAGAATGGCTATTGATGATTTTTATGCTGGAAAATTTGAGGCACAAAAATACCAAAATGAACTTAAAACGACTAAAAATCGTGGGTTTACAGATGCTTATTTGGTGCATAAACCATTTGAAAAACAAGGAACTGAAAATCATGATTATACGATGAGCAAAGGTGCTTTTGAGGTGAGTGGACTTGTAATGGCTGATGGGGAACATTTCCTTTGTAAATACAAAACTTACTTAAATGAAGAGGTTGAGATATTTCATCCACTAAACACAACTATTGATGAAGTAGATAATGAGATAGGAACTATTTATAAAAAAGAAGATGGAAAATATTACATTAAATTTAAAAAGATAATTACTGAATCTGGAAAAGAACTTGAATCGGTACACAGTGGAAATGTTAACCCAATTAAACTTCCTACGAAGCTACCATATTTAACTATTTTTAGAATTGAGACAGAAGATTTTGTAGATTAGAGATTGAAATGTCTAGTATTTTTCAATCATCAATCTTAAGAAGCTTTCCACAAGATGAAAGTAAAATAGCTCAAAGATGGGCTTCTTATCAAGATTATATAACCAAAATTGAGTTTATCAAATCTGTCAAAGAGGAGAAATATCAAGATGGATTTCTCAAAGATATCTTTGAAAACTGTTTGGGTTACACACTTGATAGCTCAAACCCTCAAAATTTCAATCTTGAAAGAGAAAAGAAAAATGAAACAGACGGGAAAAAAGCCGATGGTGTTATCATTTTAAACTCCGAAGTGGTTGGAGTCATCGAACTCAAAGACCAAAAAACCAAAAATCTTGACCAAATAGAAGCCCAAGCATTTAACTATCATCTCTCGCATAGCAAAAGTAAATATATCATCATCTCAAATTTTGATGAGTTACGATTTTATATTGATAAGAAAACTGCTTATGAGAAATTTAGCCTTTTTGGTTTGAGTTATGATGAGTTTAAAAAACTCCATCTACTCCTTAGTTTTGAGAGTATCAAAGAGGATATTCCACTCAAACTCAAAGAGAAATCTTCCAATTTTGAAGCTGAGATAAGTAAACAACTCTACAAAGATTTTAGTGCATTTAGAACTCATCTTTTTGAAAATATTGTCAAAAACAATGACCAAATAGACAAATCAACACTTC
>DYPS01000171.1 GCA_020719775.1 Desulfosporosinus sp.
GGTCAACATATTGTTAATATTATGAATTGATATAAAGTAAAATTGAAAAAGCCAAAATGTAGTGCCATAAAATGAAGAAAATATCATTTTTTTATAGACAAATCACTTTTTTTTTGATACGATTGCTCGATTATGTATATTAGAAAAACGACCATAAAACAGAATAAGACAGGAACACCTTATAGCACTTACCGTATTGTCGAATCTCAACGAGTAGGTAAACAGGTGAAGCAGTTTACATTATTAAATCTTGGAAAGCATTTTTCGCTAACACCAGACCTCTGGAGTGAGTTATGTCATCGGATTGAAGATATTATTCATGGTCAAAATAGTTTATTTGACATGGTCAACACGCTAGGTGAAGATTTTGAAAAACAGGCTCAACTATATGCGAAACGTATTATTGAGCAATTATCTGAACAACCAACGGGATCAAGCGATGTTACACCAAGCATACCATTTTCAATAGAGCCTATATCTTCTTTAAATGATGGCGACTTATCTGAAACCTCATCCAAAACGACTGACCATCAAACATTACCATCTACTATGTTACAAAATCCTCATATGGAAAATATTGACATTAATCAAATTGAAACTAGTAGATCAAGAAGCATCGGAGCGGAAGCGATTGCAGTTCATGCGGTGAAACAATTAGAATTAGATAAGTATCTAAAAGAACTTGGCTTAAACGGTCGAGATTTATCTGCTATACTTGGTTTAATTGTGGCTCGAATGGTGCATCCAAGTAGTGAATTATCAACTCACCGTTGGCTACAAGAGCAATCTGCTTTAGGAGAGTTACTAGATTGCGATTTTTCAACCATTAGTTTAACTCGTTTGTATCGATCCCTTGATAGACTTCATCTTCAGAGTTCAAATATTGAAGAATTTCTCTATAAAAAAGAACAAAATCTATTTCATCTTGAATCTCATATTATACTATTTGATTTAACCAATACGTTTTTTGAAGGGCAGGCGAATCAGAATTCTAAAGCTCAATTTGGTCGATCAAAAGAGAAACGAACGGACTGTCCTTTAGTGACATTAGGTTTAGTCATTGATGAACATGGTTTTCCAATGAGAAGTCGTATTTTTTCTGGGAATATATCGGAGCCTAAGACACTCGAAGATATGATTAGTCAATTAAATCAGTCGTCTCCTGTTTCTCCTATTGTTGTAATGGATGCTGGAATTGCTACTGAAGACAATTTGATATGGCTCACTTTAAATAAATTTCGTTATTTAGTGGTGAGTAGAAAACGAGAATTGATTTGTCCTTCCGAAGCATGCGGTGCAGTTGTTGTAAAAGAAATTAAAAATCAAAAGGTAATTGTTCAGAGGCAACCTGTGACGGAATCATCAACCTCAGAAGATTCTAAAAATAGACATCAATTTGATGTTAAAAAATATAAATCAGCTTATACTGACGAAGAAATTGAATCAGCAACTTTAAAAGTGGAAACTGATATTCGGTTTTATTGCCACTCTGAATTAAAGGAAAAGAAAGAAACAAGTATTAAAGAAGTGTTCAAACAACGACTAGAGAAGGCTTTGGAACTACTAAATGCCGGTTTAAGTAAGAAGGGGTGTACTAAAAATTACGAAAAGGTACTAATGTCAGTCGGTAAAATTAAACAACGATATTCAAGTGCATGTAAATTCTACCATATTGAAGTGGTAAAAGATGAAACGTCTAAAAATGCGAGTCAAATAATTTATTCGCCTCGTGACAATCTCGAAAAGAATGGAACCGAAGGGGTGTATTGCTTACGAACGAATGT
>DYPS01000172.1 GCA_020719775.1 Desulfosporosinus sp.
AAATAAATCCAAGGGGGTAGCACGTCTTGTCGCCATAAACGAATGAGCTTAGCGGCCAGATATGAGAATCATTCCTACATTTCTTGCTGCTCTGCCCCAGATTTTCATTTAATTTTTAACTCAACAGGTAAAAAAATGTCCTCATGAGTGTTGCCAAGCTCTATTTTGGGTCGCAAAATGAGGATTGCAGGATTTAGGTCATACTCAATTTTTTGATTATAAAAATTTTTTCTAAAAGTGCCAGGATATCGTTCGAGTAATATAGAATCTCTGAATCCGCAAATAGCTTTAATTGTCAATTCACTATAGCCATATAAAATAATTGTAATTGGGTTTTTATTATCTTTCTTTCGAATTTTTGTTTTACAATAATTACCAAAAAAATCAGAAGCATTTGACCTTATTTCTTGCCTGTATTGGTGATGTTTTGAAAAAAGCTTTGCGATTTTGTCCACAAATCCATCTAAATTTGTATTTTCTAAAAATTCTTTATTAAGACTTGCACATTCATCAACCAATTTTATCAAACCGTAATGGCATGGTCGTGTCTTAACAAGTTCACTTGAAATTTTATTTAGAAATTCATTTAAGTCTTCCTTGATATTTTTTAGTTTTGGTAGTTTTTCAGGTGTAATTTTGAATGGTTCTGTGTTTTTATGAAGGTGAAAACCAGTTATGTTCGCTATTGTCTGAAGTATCATTTCAAGAAGTCGAGAGGCGCTTGGATGTACCAAGATATCAAAATTTGCTACCATTTCTATCAAGTCACTTACAATTTGTTCAGGTACATATTCTATATTTCTTGTTGAATCAATATTGAGAAAGTAAGTTACATTATTAGATATTAATATTTGTTTGACGCTATTAAGCTCTTCATTTAAATCCTGCATGACGGAATCAATCACATATGTCAATTTATTGCTGATTATTTCTTTTGCATATCTTCCGCGTTGTTGGTCTAGCTTTGGCTCCATGAACTCAACTGATATCTTATGACTTGATGCGTCAATAAATATGCCACTTATAATTCTATTCTTAATCCAATGCATTTTTGATTCATGCGGCATATTGTAAGCTAGACAAATTGCGTATGCTGGGGTAGGTGTTCGATATGTTCCAATATCTAAGGAATCTGCAAGTCGTAGATAAGCTGCCAAGAGCTTAAGTTTTAGTCTTTTATTTCCTACACCGACTGATTTCTCAGTAGGGCACTTCTCAATATTTTCTTTCCTTCTATGATACAAGCACAGTGTTGCAAGAAAATCTTTATCCTGTTCGTTTAATCCACATCTTTTATAATTGTTAAGCATAAATCTCGCGGAAGTAATGTGGTGATTTTCTCTAATCTCATTATCATCTAATTCCTTACCCCACACTTCCTTAGCAACCGAGCGGTACATGCCAATATCATGTAACCAAGCCGCAGCGAGCAAATAGAACCGCTCTTCTTCCTCAAAAAATTCATCTGCATTTATGTCTGGTATTAATTTGTGTAAATTATCCTCTACCATTTTGAAATGTTTTGGGCCATGAGGAGTATAGAATGCCAAAGGTCCTCTTTCTTGATCTTGTTCGTGCAATAATTGAACAGCAGCTTGAATATTGTTTAAGTATTCGCCTGTTTCTGGTGATAGCCAATTTTTCCAATCATTATTTTTTGAAGTCATATAAACCTCTTTAAAATGATTTTGATTACTCAACGCAAAGCATGAGCGGCGGCGGGCCGATAAGCTTGCCGCGTAGCGCCACCGCG
>DYPS01000173.1 GCA_020719775.1 Desulfosporosinus sp.
TTATTAGATTCCATGCTTTGCTTAATGATGTTCCGCCTTTGAACACTAAATGTTTGCCTACACTCATTTCAAAAATAGTGGCTAATACTTGCACTACCCACCAATCTTTTTCAACGGCAGCAACAGCCATGCCTGTTTTTTCGCTTATTTGTGTATAGGCGTTTACTTTTGTACTATCTGGAGTTGTTAACCAATTACTCATTCTTTGTTGTGGTTTGTGCTTGTCGCATTATTATTCTTATCCATTCTGGAGCCAACTTGATGTCGTGTTCTAAACGGTATGGCTCTTCTTTTTTAAGTTGCTTTATTATGGTTTCTATTTCGTGTTCATATAGTTTGTCCTTGCCTATTTCTTTTGCTGCTTGGATTACTAAACCGCTAATTTTACCAATTGTAGCTAGACTTTTTGGAGACGTTTTTTTGAATACTATTTTTCGTTTACCGATGGTGATTTTTCGCGCTGCACCATCTGTAAGATATACCACGTTCATAGGCACTTGTGTAGAAAGTCCTAGTGCGTTTAGTGCCATACTACCCGTAGGGATGATACGTGCTTTATCTCTTTTTGCAATAGCTTGTGCGATAGCTTCGGTAGATGGATATAGTAATCCTAATTCGGGATGTGTTTGTAAACGTGCATAAATACCCCGCACTACTCTTGTGATTTCTTGTTTTTCAACTAATCTTTCTAATGCTTTAGCTATTGCTTTTGAAGCACCAAAAGTCAAAAAATCCTCTGTGAAGAATAGCGAACCCCTCTTGGCTTTTTTTATTTTAGCAATTACTTTATCATCAGTGCTTTGCATGATTATATTATTTAGTATTTGTCGCAAAAATAGTAAAAATTTGCGACAAAAATAGTCTTGTATTAAACTTATTTATCTTTTTGCTAATAAACAAGAAAGCAAGTTTTTGTTATTAGAAAACAAATTAGTGAAATGAAGCAAACAAAGAAGCGGCTTTAGGAATACTTGGACTAAAGACGGTTTTTGTGTAGCTGAATGAGATAATGGCTATTTTAGAAATATTCTTTCACTAAATTATTTAAGAGAGTAATGTTTGTCTAATTGTTGCCAAACATTTGTGCTATAAAATGGTTTTTTTTGAGATTTTAGATTATCAGGATCTAATTTTCTTTCGTGGAATAAAGCTTTATTTCTTTTTATGTCTCTCATCACTTTGTGAAACTCATGGTTCCTAATAAAATTAGAATACCTTTTCTTGGCCTTTTCAACCACATCACTATTGGTAAGAGGATACTTTGTTCTAATATCTTCTTCGTTTATAGTTATAGCAACTCCGTCTGCACCATATTTGAAGTTAATTCCATCAAAACTATTTGATTTATTGAAACTTATATCTATTGAAATTGCAATTGTGAATTCATCATTATTATCTGAAGTATCAACTTTGTTTTTTACGAAATCTAAATATTTTTTTACTTCATCCGTCATTACAGCATCTACTTCAGTTCTGGCATCTACATAAGCCAAAGGCATTAAATAAAAATTATAATTGGTTAAATCGATATCTATTTCATGTAACTTTATAAAATTCATGTAATTTTTTATACATGCGAAACCAAGTTCTTGAAGTTCTTTTGAGATTTGCTTTTCATTATGAAAATGTATTGCATTGTCTCTTAGTTCAATTAGAGATTCAATACTATCTTTTAAATTTTGGCTTAATTTAATTTTTTGAGGTGTTCTTATAATTACTTATAATTTATTTTTATCTTTATCGAATG
>DYPS01000011.1:0-8509 GCA_020719775.1 Desulfosporosinus sp.
AAAACTATTATTAAGTAAAGTTTACAATAATTAGATTTTACAATAATTTAAATAAACATAAATGTGGTAAATTACTTTAAGCTTAACTATGTTGCAATCTGACTTTGCAATAATCAGAAATAGTTGCAAAGCCGAATACTTTAAAAAAATAGATTAGAAAACTGGGAAAAATAATTTGAATCTGAAAGTTGTTTAAAAATACACCACAATTATTTTTAATTATTTATTTTGCAATAGGAATGAAAGCATATATATTAACCATTATTATATCAAATTATCAATTATTTAATTGTTGGTCGAAAATACAATATTCCTTTAAAAAATGATAAATACATAATCATACATTTAATATAATAAATCGCAAAAATTATTTATTTTAACTTGTTTTTTAGTCTAAAAGTACCGTACCTTATCTAAGTAAAAGAGGTAATTAATTAATGAAGTTGAAAACGTATGATAGCATGATATCTGTGTTGCTATATGTTAGATTTTGTTACTACGTTTTTGGTACTTAATTAAATTTACATGCTTATATTATTTAATTAAGCCGTAAATTTCAGTGTATTTCTATTATTATGACTACATATAATGCAATCAAAAAACTGTATAAATAACTCCCTTATGTAGTTTTCAAACACTACAAAGACCATTACCTAATCCCTCATAAACCAATCAGACCATCACCCAACAAAATTTAAATATATATTGAAGCACATGCTGAATCCAAGAATTTATATAATGGAAATCTAAGCTCTACCTACAGTACCATGGAAAGTTTTGTTCCTTTAGGCAAGTAAAAAATATAACTTGGGAAAGCTAAATTTTAGACAAATTTCCATATCTATCAAAAATAATTACATATATATTAATAAAAATACCTGAAGCCACTTAAAATAAAAAGTACAAGTGCTCTGAAGCTATTTAGAAAGTAAATCAGATAATAAGGACTTAAAAGATTGAATATAACCAATAAAAATACTCGTGTTAGTTAATTTGGCTGCAAAAAGTTAACTTAAATGTGGCATTCACTTACATAAGATTAAAGAAAAAGTTACTATGACAAGTAACACATATATAAAGTGGCCAACAACTAAATAATCGCAAACTTTATATAAAACCATCAAATTCCTCTTATTAAGAAGCGAATACCAGCTATATCAAGATATGCTGCACGGTTTTTGCACTAAACAAAACAATTGGATGGAAAATCTAAACTTACAAAGTAATTTATGTTGAAATATGCTAAATTATCATAGTAATAAAAGGAGTAGTATAAAAATGAAGCCAAGTCATTATAAATGTAAAGTCGAGTAAAATATTAAAACTTTTTGAAAAGATGGGGATTGGCCAAACCTTAATTGGAAAGAATTATCTAAGTTTCAATGAAATACAGATAATTTCGAAAAAATATCTACCATAAAAATCTAAAAACAAAAGAAGAAGACGAGTCTGATGATTAAGAGTTCCTCAACATTATCGAATGATTTATTTTAATTCTTTTTTCATAAATTTGATTTTCCATGTTTCCTTGTTTTACTTTACTTCAATTATTATTTTTATTTTGCTATAATACTAGACTAGATATATTAAATTTATCTATAGAAATGACTTCTGAATTAAAATCATAGTCTTCTTTAAGAGTTAAGACACAGCCGTCAAAGTCGTTGTCGAACGCGAATTTGCCGAAAATAGTCAAAATATTAAAAACTGAACAATAGGAAAATGTTAATGTTTACCACAGATTTACTAAAACTATTTTTAATGGTTTTCCTCATAAAATTAATAATCCTTAGATGAGTCTCAAAAAACCCAGCTTAAAGTTTCTATTCTAAGACAAGCAAGCTTCCTATATTTAAAAATAAATAACGGCTAAAAGGACAATTATTCCACATCCAGTTCCCATAAATCATAAATTCACTAAACAATCAGGACCTAAAATGAGGTAAAAGGTTCTGAACTAATAAAATAAAATTCATATAACTGCCAAAAAGTGGCTCATTTATGACATGCAGGCATGTAAAGTCATTAAAGGCTACAAATATAAAAAAACTCACGATGTGGCGAGTCTGTCTAAGCTAATGACATTCTACACTTGCTATAAAATAGTCAAATAATACTATTTGAGCATCGATAAAATAGACTTGATCTGCAAAAAACTAGATGCATAAATTTTAGGTACAAGAATCAGTTTAAAATAATAAAACTTAATAACTATTGAAGACGCGTTATATGCGCTGCTTTTAGTTAGCGCAAACAATGCTGCAACAATTCTTGCAAACAATTTTGGTCACTTATTGAAAAGAAAAAAGTTTGGAGGGTATTTCACCTGCTTTGACATAAAGGAGTAAGATCGTTTTAAAAATATTTAGTAGTTTTTAAAAATCATGAATTTTTACGCGAAGGAGCTTAATCTTGAGGATACTTTCTACGATAATCCTCATGGAATGTGCAAAAACATCAGCACTTGCAAATCTGCAGCTATTTTGTTCAAATAATGCTGGAAAATTCCCTTGTTTCAGAAAATAATGCTTGATAAACAAAAAATCATACATCTTAAAGTTGTTTAATAAAATGGACAGTTTATTAGTCGACCTTTAGTACTACGAAACACTAATTCACTGCTTTGGACTTCTAAGGAATGTTTAGGCGGAAAAACAGGAACAAATTATGCCGGAGGAGATAGCTTTGTTGGAATGTTTTAATAAAAATACATTTTTGTAGTTTTGGGTTGTTGTGGTAAATAATAGAAATTCAGAGACTGTGAAAGATTATATGAATGGGTTAAACAATCGAACTAGGGATAAATACAGATATAAATAGTAAATGCAGATAGTTTAGGGAAAACTCCAATCTTATGTAAAAATATTAGTCCAAACAGATAGATTCTAGCGAGAGGACATAGCGGAACAAAATTAACCCAATCAACTTTAACAGCACAACTAACAAAATCAAACTTGATAACTATGGGAAAAAGTAAACACAATTGGAAGTGATTCGAATACACTTAATAACTAAAACCAAACTCAAATATCTTAACATTATTGCCGTTTCATAATTTGGATGTCGTTTTGCACATTAACCTGATACTCTCACAATATATTCTGAATGGTTTAAAAATATTTAATTAAACTAATACTGAATTCATCTATTATTATCAGTGTAATAAAAATAACATTTCAAACTTGCCACAAGAAATAAACATGAAGTTAATAATTCCAAATTCACCATCCTACTCATCCAGAAAAATACCCACAATCACTCAATTCAATTACAGATCAAAATCTCAATAGAAGCCTATCAGGAAAAAATCTCTTGAAGTCGTAAGCAAAAACTTTAATAAAAATAATCTGCTAATAAAACGCTAACCTAATATTCTTGGTAAGAAGCTTTTTGAAGATAAGATTTCGCCTCATAAGTTGGCTATTAATAACCAGATCCGAAAGATTCTAAAAATCAGCATTTAGGAATAAAATAAAAATGGGGTAAAATATAACAATTTTAAAAACGAATAAAGTAAAAAATCTAATCAGTTAGGCTTATTGCCGAACCCTTAAGTGTGTTACTACATAAATTGCAAAAGTTAGACAACAGCCGAAAAGATTTAGTCGAGCAGACTGAAACTAAATACATTCTGGTCAATAAATTCCCCAATAAATCGTTTAAGTGATATAAACATTAACAAGGAGCTGTAAGTAAAGTGTGAAATTCAAAACTACTAAAAACAACTAAAATGATTGTATCTTTAAATTTTAATTAGGTTTTCATGACTATTAATTTTCAAATTATTAATTTTCTAAATATGGAAGATAGTTTAATGAGTAAATAATTTAATCGCTAAAAATGAAAAGTAAATTTTTTGTATGCAAATACTTTATTCATATTTTCAATCTTCATATTTTTAGTTCGCCCTTTAAGAAGTATTGAAAACGCTTTAATAATTTAACGGCTCGTATTTTATATTATTTCATCTATTTATTCTAAATTTCATCGAAGGTTCTATATTATTTATTTAAAGATGGGGTGCTAATAATCCCGTATTTCGGTCTCAATTTAAAATCGTATAGTTTTTATTATTTAGACTCTGAAGAGGTTCAAAGAAACAACAGATTCAAAAAAATAGGAAAGATTAACGAAAAACTGGCAATCTTAGAACTGAACAAAGAGAATGTCAAAAAAGAAGAAAACCTATAACTATCTGAAGAAGATATATAAATGATAGACAAACTACTTGCCCATCACTTTCTTCTGTACAGACTATCTTCAATTGAAAGAAGGCATTTACTTGGCAGTCTATAGTTTTATTCTATTAAAGCAAATTAGTACGTTTTCAAAAAAGGAGAAACTGCCACATTGTTTTTCATAATAAAAAGTGGAAAGGTCGCCATCGAACTGAATGACCACAACAAATAAATAAAATAACTCTCAAAGGGCGAATCATTCGGCGAATTAGCACTTATGTTTGCAGCTCCTAGATCCGCCTCTGTCAAGGCCATTTAAGATACTGTTTTTTTGTGCTTAACACACGATGTTTTTAGAAGAGCCATGCAATAAATCGTAAAAAAGAATTTTCAACTAGCGAAATCATTCATCGATAAAATTTCTCTTTTTAATTATTTAACCAAAAAATAGAAGAATAATTTGGCCTATCACGCTCATTCCCTAAAATTCGACTAAGGATAAATAATTTTTAAAGAAGGAGATGCAGCGAACTGCTTCTATACAATCATATCTGGATCAATTGAAGTACAAGTTCCTGATAAGAACCCAATTACGATGAAAGCAGGTTAAAGCTTCGGTTAAAATTCCTTTAAAAAGAATCAGTTTAGGTCGGGTACAGCATCTTCTAAAGAGAAGACACAGCTTTTAGCTATAAGCAGATAATCTATGATTAAGTGTCTAGGTGGATAGCTAAAAGAGCTAATATTTTACAATATAATGAAGTGGGCATTTAAAAGAATACCATTATTCAAATCTTCCTCAAATTTAATCATATAAAAAATTATTGGGTAAAGTTAAGTCAAAAAATTTAATGATTAGCAAATTATATGCACTTCAGGAGAAAGACTTAAATATTTGGTTATTTGCCTCTAAGGACAAATCAATGGAAAAGAGCCAGGAACGGTTTTTCACACATAGAATCTAATTTAAAAATTTAAGGAAGATATGAGAATACAATAATCTTTGGTCAAAAATGGTGATGGATACGTTTGCTTTTTGTACATTCACAAAATAGAAGCCCTGTTCGGAGATAGTTTATACTAAGTAATTCGAAGAAATTCTAGCAACAAATAGTTAATTGAATTTCAACTGTTAAAAGGATAAAGAGTAAAAAAACTGGCCTTAAATGATTTAAAAATAATAAGAAAAATTGGTGAAGGACAGTTTGGCATTGTGTTTCACGCTGAAGATAAAATAAAAAACAAGTACGCACTGAAGTGTATAAACAAAAACAAGATAATATAGAACGAGATGTAGTCCTTCATACAACAGGAAAAATAAATCGCTTCTGAAATATAATCTCCATTCTTAGTTCATTTACACAAAACTTTTAAAGATTAGAATCATATCTACTTTTTGCTTAAATTAATAGAAGGAAAAGATTTCTTTGATATTCTCAGGTAAATTGGTCTTTTGGATAAGCCGAATGCCAATTTTTATCTAGGATGCTTCATTCTAGCAATCGAGTATCTCCATTCCAAAAATATCGTCTACAGAGACTTGAAGCCAGAAAATGCTGTTGTCGATAAGAAAGGCTATTTGACAGTCATTGATCTCGGAACTGCCAAATTATTACATTAATAACTTGGATTTAGAACATTTACAATAATAGGAACACCTCACTATATGGCGCCATAAGTTGTCTAAGGAAAAGGCTATAGTTTCCCAGCCGACATCTGGTCTTTAGGAATAATTCTTTACGAGATGGTATGCGGGAAACTTCCTTATGGAGAGTCCGCGAATGATCCAGTATAAATCTACAAGTAAATAATAAAATCGAAATTACACTTTCCTAAATATTATGATGATTAAATAGGAAAGCAATTTATACACAGATTGCTGATTCAATGTCCTGAATAAAGGTCAGTATAGGATTTCGTGAAATTAAAAAATATGCAGTATTTTGAAGACTTTAATTGGGAGAAATTAGCCTTACAAAAGTTGTCTCCGATTTATTTATCAATGTCATAGGATAGCAGAACCTACTAAGTAATTAACGAAAGTGCATAAACCTATTTGAGCAAACTCGTCTAAAAAAAATAGGCATTGGTATCATGTGTATCTGGATGGGACGACATGTTTTGATTTTTTTTTATCTATAAACTCAATAAAAAATATTAATTTGTATTTAATTAATTAAAATAAAAGACTATTCTATTAAATTTATAATATGAACCGCTAAAAGATATAAGTTAGAAAGGAAATAAAAGACGCCAGACTTATCACATCATTTAATAAAAATGCCTACACTTTAGTCGATGGATTATTTTCCGATGTTCATGTTAAGTCATCAGATAGGCATTTTATTTACTTACCTGTGTAGTATCATAGCCAAAATCCTACATATTTTTAACAGAGGCTAAAACTTGTCATGAAGAATGTAAAGAACGTGGATAAGATAATGGTTATTATATTAATATAAAAATTATAAGACAATCAAAAACTGGTAGTGATTCAGACTTAATGTTTAAAAAATAATGTGAACTGTTTTGTATGTTTTGATGTTTAAGAATGCAGAGACTTGATAATGAACTTTAACAAGTGAGTCTACTGTGGCAAGATAGGAAAATGTATGCACAAAAATATTATTTCAATTTAAAATATATAAATGATCAAATGATTGATAAAAATTGATCTTCATTAATTTATCTTCTCATAGCACTTCTTTTTGAACATTTGGTAATAATTTAAAACGAGAACCACCTTCAGCAACAACTTAAAGTTTTTTTATTTATTTTGTCTGCTATATGACGTATTTCGCCTATTCCGAATACAAATACTTGAAATTTGCTTATAAATAGGAATTAACTATTTAAAACATTTTTTATTCATTATAAATACACTTTCTCTATGTTAGGTACTTTACTAAATCTACTAACTCGGAAGAAGGTATAAATTTGCTATTGATATCTTTAATTAAAAGCTGTTCGACATGAGCATGCAATTTCTTTGGAATTTCGCCATATTGCTCAAGACAAAATTAATAGAACTATTTTATTTGTTTTATTGATATTTATGATGGTTTTTTATCCAATAGAACCTATTAAATCTATCTGATTTATTCAGTATCAAACTATAAGCCTTTTAAGTGTTTCAAAGTTTTTGTTATAGAGGAAAGTTACCGATACACGACTTTTTATTATATTAAGTTTTTGAAAATAAAATCAAGGAAATCTGGTGTCAGTATCAAAGCCTTTGATTAATTGGCTAAAGAGTATGTCTACACTATCAACGAAAAAAACTATCCTGTATTTTAAAAATTGTTTCCAAGTCTAAATTTTCTTTATTAAAAATGACCTTGAAATAGGACTTTTTCCATCATTTGATAAAACACATCATGTCCATTTTTTGATATCGCATAAGCTTTGAAAATATCGCACACAGTTCTTATATCATAATTCATCCCTAGATTTTATAAAATCTGATTTTATATTTTTTACCATAAAGGAGAATCAAACCGACCTGCCTATAATAAACTCAAAGTAATTCTTTGATAGTACTTCATGTTTACATTCCATGTCGTTATGCCTAGATTTCTTTAAATTTTTTTTAAGGTTTTAATTTTGTCTGAACTGTCAGGTAAGTCTGCAAATGCTTAAAGAGCCTTTACGGACTCATCAAAGTTGACATACCATTAGTCATTTCTCACTCTTTCGGCAATTTCTTAATAAAGTTATACATGTTTTTTTCTTATATTTAATTTTTTGATGACCCAAGCCACAGTAGCTATATTTTGAAATCTACCAGAACCATTTTTCCACAAAAGAAGCTGACTATTGATTAAATTTTTCTGTTCATATGTTAAAATTAATTTAGAGTCTTCCAACAAAATATCAGATAGGTGTTAAAGCAAAAAGCATTTTTAATTAAGCTTATTTTATTTTGTAATTAGAGTGAGGATGTCAGCAATTTTGACAGGGAGTTAAGTATGATAATACTTGCTGTTAATGGGAAAATTTGCAAAGGAGAATTTTAATGTGTTAATAAATTTGAGCATTATTAAATTTTTATATAAGTCAAAACAAAATGTTAATAATAGGAAATAATGCTATACTTTATAATAAAGATTTAGGTGTACAAATAATTAATAGCTTAAAACTTGAAATTTGAATTAAATATTTAATAAGTAGAGCCGGCATGACGTTAATTGTTTGATATTTTCTTGACTTAAATAATATTTGTTTTGTGAATGTTTGAGTAATTTTAAGACAACTGCATTAAAATAACAATAATAAACAAATTGAAGAATAAATTTAGCGTATAAACTAGCAATAGAATCAATATATAAATA
>DYPS01000011.1:8609-42630 GCA_020719775.1 Desulfosporosinus sp.
ATAAGATATATATTTTCCAAAAAAGTAAAATAGAAAAAGTCCAAACAACTATTGAATTGTCTCAAATAAGAGTAAAAATGATATTAAAATTAGTTAAATAAGTATTTTAAAGATTGTAAATAAGACAAAGAAAATGGGGAAGGTTTGCTGAACTATAATGATTTAAATGTATAAAACTTGGTTTAACATTTATAAGAATGGGTTTAATATTTATAAGAATGGGTTTAACATTTATAAGCAATAAAATAAGTTCATTACCACTTAATAATATATTATTTAAGATTTATGTACTTAGCAACTAAAGTACTGCTTCTCCTTTTACTATTTTTTTCAGCTTTTGCCCTTTAAGGAATAGGTCTAAATCCCATCAGGCCTTTTCATTTAAATCAGGGAAAATATACAAGCTACCTCTTCTCAATCTCGCCACAGCAAGAAATTTTGACCAAAACCAAGCTAAAAGTCACATTTCCATACGAATTCGATCATTCAAAGCTTGCTGCCAACTTACAATGCATGGTGAAGTCTGACTCATATGGATGGAAGTACGTCGACTGTCTATACTACATGTAATTTTCAAATTATTTAGCGACTCAGTCATATTAACTCTTGGATCAATCAAAAATGAAAATACAGACATTCTAATATCTAAACCACTCAATCCGACTATCTATACGATGTCTTCCTATTTTTCCATATGTCTAATGTATGACAATGCAATAACTACATGTAATAAACAATTTGGAAAAGTCATATTCGCAACTATTCCGATTACAACTCCAGCAACCGCAATTGACCCCAATGTAACTTCTTTAACAAGTAGTTATGCTGGACAGGCTTCAACTTATCAATTTAAGTTTTCGCTGAGCACTACATATGGAATTGGAAATACACTAAGAATAAAGTTCCCAGTTGGATTCACAACAACAAGCAGCCCTATTTGCCAAATGTCAGGAACGTTCAACCAAGTGATTAAAACGTTCGTATGGCCTGACAATAGAAGCATTGAATGCCAAAATATTAGCAAAACAATTTCGTCCGGCTAGGTATTGAAAATAATCGGAATATACAACCCAAAATACATAGGAACTTTCGGCAACACAAATGAAGGGTTTACTTTATAGATCCTAAAAGAGACAACAACCATCGTTCTGGAATAAATCAATATTCAAATGCAAGTCACTATTCTACCAGGAACTTTATCTGGTAGAATTTAGCAAGAAAACAATTTTATCAAGTCAAAGTCCAAATATACTTTCTATCTAAATATACAGAACAATTTAAATTATGGGAACTACATTCAAATTAGGTTTGACAGATCATGGATACTTTATTCAGGAGAGTGCAATGTCATAACAGGGCTAAACATGGGAACTAATAGACTTACATGCGTTAACTCCACAGACTCAACCTACACCTACTTAAAAGTCTCCAATTTTGTTTCTGGAAGCGTTTCGAATCAAATAGCTTTGAGCATATATGTGGGTTCACCTTTAGTAACCGGAGACTACACTGTTTAAACAATCACTGCAAACTCAGAAGGAGTTATGGATAAAATGACTTCGAAAGTAAATCTTAACTCAACCTATGGAGCGCTCGGAATGTTAAGTATAAATGCAATTACGGCCAATGCTAAAATAGCAGTGGGAGCAACAGGACCTTTGTAGTTAACCTTCTTTTTGAACTATCCGTTACCTCAAACTAACGTTTTAACTTATGGAAAATTCGTCCTTTATATTTACCCTCAAATTCCTTTGCCTTCTTCCTTAATTAACGGTGTTCTAAAATGTTATTTCTTTAATACTATCCCAGCAAAAACATTACAGTGGGATACGTCAAATCCAGCATATACACTTGTTACTATCAACACTCCTGAAACAACCAGCTTTCAATATTCCGAAATTCCAATCACTATTACAACAGAAGGTGCCCTAAACGACTCCATGATAGGAATAACCATTGCGAACAAGGTTACCAGATATAGATTTGAACTCAACGCTTTTACTCACGAAAATGGAACAACTCCTACAGAAGTTTACTACACTTAGTACATTGCCGATCCAATATTGTTGTCTTTAACAACCTATTCATTGACAAATTATATTAATGAGGCAACTCACTTGAGGTTCTAATTTGTTGGACCCTACGATTTCTTAGACATTACATAAAATCTCAGACTTAAAATTTAATTCTTAAACACTGGGGCTTGGGCCAATAATCTTGGTTATGATGCAAACAAAATTTACAAAAACTATCCATGTGTGTTTTCTGAAGACTTAGGAACAAATATTGACAATTACCTCTCAGACATTATGTGCGATCTTTACACATTCTTGGATGGACCTCATGCTTCTTTGACTGAATCTGCGACAAGAGGCCCCTATCTAATTGTATATGGATTCAATAACTCTATATTAAATTTGTCAAATTATCGGCTTTAAGTAGGAAATTTTTTGATAAGTCAATCTGCAAATATTCAGGCAACTCTAAGATTTTCAATTTTAGAATAAACTTCAGATATGTTGACAAAATACATCGAACTTTATTACAATGAACTGTCAGTTTTTACCACTGTTTCAACTGTGAAAGCCACTTTATCCAGTCAGTTTACAACTTCAATGAGCACAAGTCAAATAGAATTAGCAAGCACTCATACAAACACTTATACTGTTACCACTAATGGATTCGGCATAATTTACGATTACGATCAAACTTCAACTCAATCATTCCCAAATATGATGTTCAGATGTTCGACTTCAAATTTGTGTGTGTCGTTGGGATACCCTTTGAACTGGATTATTGAATATCATAGCACAGGACAATTTTCAACTTCTATAGTAAGTGTTTACACAACTACTAATGGCAATTACGCAGGGACGTTTAGCGGTTTAGTTCGAGTATTTGGTAGTGATAAATCAATAATACAAAAATCAGCATTTACTTATATCTACACTCCAAAAGGGCTCAACAACTACGTGTTTTGGTTTTAATAAACATGGCTTTATAAAGGAATGGAGTCCTATTATACTGTGTAATTTAGAACAGATACATCTATAGCATCTGGATGCTTTATTAGACTCACATTAGACAGTGGATTCAAATTCGGAGTCACTCCCTATTGTTCGTCCTCTCAGCTAGGTTTAATTGATTCAAAACTTGGACTCCTCTGCAGTCTTTAAAATTCTCAATCGACTTTAAAAATATACAATTTAAATGGGTTAACAGCTAATGCAGTTTACCAAATTAGAGTCAGAATTGCTTCTGAATTGACAACTACTACTGGAAGCTCATTAAGACCTGTGATCACCATTCAAACCTATCTAACTACCAACATTGATACATCTGTTGTTCATCAACTCAACAGCTTATCAATGAATTCTGCTCAAATAAATTATTACAACAACCCCATTTCCTTTTAGATTGATAATCCAAGAGTCATCAATGACATTCCAGTCGTTTAGTATGTTGGGCAATTTCAAATGAAATTTACGCCTTCTACACAGACAGCTGCTTCATCTAAAATTCGTGTAATTTTAAATAATCATCCTTGGAATGGAGGATTTTGGACAACTCCAAACAATGTAGTCACTGACGCATTAGTTTGCTTATTGAATGGAAAAAGAGTAGCTTGCACTTACACCTTATCTCCTTTAAATATTTTAATGGATGTGCAACCTGCAGGTATCTTATCTGGTTCCACAAATTACATAACTTTCGACACTGAATACATTGCATCATAAAACGGAATAAAACATCCACTTAATGCCGGCTAGTACATGTCTTACTTGTATTTCTACGATAGCTCTTCGAATACTATAGAAAGCAACTCTTTCACACACAGAGTTAAGGCAAGAAAACTTCAAAACTTCAGAGTTTTATCCACTTGTCATGATGTTGGAGTATAAAACATGTTCAGAATTCATATTGAAATTAATGACAGTATTCCAGTCAATTCTTATACTAATGGCGCTACTTATTCAAGAATTTTTATATAGTTTCCCACTTTGGATTCATTAGGAAACAGGTTGTTTGCAGATGATTTAGGAGGTTATACTCAAACGGGCTAGTATGTTGGATGTTACTTTGATACTTTCAGTGATAGCTCATACGTATCAGCTGTTGCCGGATATATGAAATGTCGTTTGATAAAATCCTAAGTTTACGGTGACCCTGTAAAGGTGTAGATAATTAATCACAATTACTTCTCATCTAGTTACCCTTATATGAGAGTGTACATTGCTAAGGTCTTCAACCCTACGATTGCTGTGACCTCTATTCCTATAAGCATTCGAATTCAGCATGTAACAGTGTCAAACAACAATGTGTAGGACATTTACTACGATACTTATGACGTATTCATGATAAGTCCTGCTGCAGCGCCAGTGCTAGTAAATAATACAAGAAGCGCAAGAGGTGACTCCTTTTAAGGAAGTAGAAATATTAATGATATTGCATATATGTATCTTGATATGGTCAAGGTTGGATCTGTAGGAATTACTTCTGGAGAAGGCTATTATTATGTCTTAGATACCACAAACGCCTTCAAACCAAGAAACAGACAAGCTAATCCAAGTCAATATTGTAATAGTTCTTATCACTACGAATGTATGTTCTTTCCTTAAATCAATTATCTTATTATTTGGTCATATTCAACAAACTATTATGTCAGCATGGATGTCTATTTCGCTCCAGCTATTTCTCAAGTCACTACTCAAATGGTAGCAAGAATATGGCAAAATGGCAGACTCATGGGTTTTGATATAATGAATTATTTGCCTTCTAATTGGATTTAATTAAGAGGAACTATTTTGAGCCAAAGTTTTTCAGTTGTCGGATCTGGAAACAGCGCTTAAATTGGAAGAAGAAAACAACTAATGCAAGTCAGCTTTGTTCTTCAAAATACTCTACCTTTAGGAGGAACAGTTCAAATTGTTTGGCCAAGTGGAGTGCCAGCAGCGTATCCTCATTGTAGAAGCATGACAAACTTAGGATCTGCATTAACTGCTGCCAGTCAATAATACAACGGATAAATCGGATGCATGGTGCAAAACACAAGAACCTGGGTAATCACATCTTTCCAAGCATTAACTGCAGGAGCAACAATCATTATAAATGGTTAAATCGACCTTCCAAACTCATACGGTTATTTGGGATCTGGTGAGATTATAACATACAATAACACTCACTCGACGGATATTAGAACCAATGGATTCATCATTGATTACGTAAATGATGGTAATTTCGGGGTGTACATCGCAAATTCAAACTCCTGGAATTTTGACAGTTAAATTACGGTATGGTAAACTCTTCCTTTAAGAGTTGGGTATGTAGGTCCTCTACAATTCAAATTTCAACTCGCCTCTAGTCTAACTGGACCATATGCAGGAAGAATCAGCGTTGTAGTCAACAAAAGATCAACAATCAACGTTCTCAGTGGATTTACTTATGTCAATAAGAAATACGTGTGTAAAATCGTTCAAATTTTGAGTAATTAATAAACTGGTTGTACAGTTGAGAGCGTCACTGATAATTCAACTTCAGGCTTATAAAACATCAGATTCGTGATGTTCACGTCTTCAACTTTAGCATCTGCTACTAAATACATGCTTTCGATAACCAGTCAGACTGGTATTCAACATTAAGGTCTAGTTTTTCCATCTTCTCCTGGAAAATATCAAACTTCAGTGAGCTTCGACAATACAGGATCAGGAACATACACCATTTATAACAATCTGTATTTGGATGTTTATGGAACGCCATTTACTTTACTAAAAGTGCAGGCTTGGGTAACAATTCCAGGAGACATGAACTTAGTTTGGATTCAATTAACACCTACTACAACTATTTAGACTACACAACAACTTGTAGTTGAATTTCCAACAAAAAGTTCAGCTGGTGCAGTTCTTTTTGCAAATGATTTAGGAACAGGTCTTACAGATGGAAGTTTAATCCCCGTTGATGTGATTGATGGCAATTTTGACAATACTTTCATGAAATGCAGACTATTTTATGGAGATCAAACAAATTCAAAAAATGCAAAAATAGTATGCGGTTCATTCACACAAACAATTACAAGCAGTAAACTCTTATTCTTTGCCATGAAAGTAAAAAATCCCAGTATAAGTGTACAAGTTTCTATTCCCCTTTTCATTTATTCAGAATAGATTGGCCAAACTTACAGAACCAATTTCAATGTTCATGAAAACGCTATTTTCATTAACAATGACGTCTTCACTAATAACTACGAAGGTGACATTTACTCATCAAGTCAAACTCTTCAAACTGATGGAAGTTTTATCGATCTTATCACCAGAAATGTGTGGAATCTTTAAGTTGGTTCAGCATATGTTTTGTATTTCAATTTCCCTTTAAGAAAAAACGGTAAAGTTGCAAATGGATGCACTTATCCTGGCAGTAGCATTTATGGAGATGCGTATTATCATTGGAATTTATGGACAATCGTTTGCAGTGTTACTTCAGCAACTATTGGAGTACCAGCTTGGTATAATACAACTCAAGGAAATACAAGAAACTTACGAATCGCAGGATTTTACACACCTTGGTATTATTTACAGGCAAGTGAGCAAGTAATAACAACATATGGATATCGATATGACTGGAAAATTTCTTCTCGAGGTATATTAACTGATGGATATCCAAACTAAAGCCCAAAAATTGGAACAAGTCCAACATTTTTAATGACCCCATTACATTAAGCTTCTAAATATCTCGGATCAAGAGACGATTATACTTTTTAAATAACTTACTCTACTGTTTCGTTAGTGGATGTCAGCTACACTAGGCTTATTGCAATTATAATTCCTAACTCTTACAGCATCGATTTTGTACTCAGAGGACAAGACTGTGTAGAAGCAACCAGCAGCGATATTTAAATTCAATAATGTTGGATTGATACAGGCTCAAGAGTAATTTGGCTTAGACCTGTTTTTAAGACATCCTACACAAACACCATGAAAGTCAGAATTCAAACCAGAAATTTTGCCATTCAAAATCCAGTGTCCAACAGCAGCTTTGACATGAACCTTTTTGTTGTCAAATACTACTCTTGGGAAAATGTCACTGAAGCATCTATTACAATGTCACCACTGTCGAATAACAACTACTGTTTCTTGATGATAAACAACATCGCCTCCTCAACAGTGTCCTATTCAGCTAATCCAGTTTCATATCCTACTCAGTCCTTTGATTATATCCAACACTCTCATCAAAGATACTACGAATAAACTCCTTTCAACTCATTGTCTCAAAGAGCCCCATTTTAAATGATTTTTATTCCTCATGCAACATTCCCAACTGCAACAGGCAATAATTTACACACTATCAAAATCACTTATCCATCCTCTTTTGGCGACTACGACATGTTCACCATCAGGGATTTGCAAATTTTTAGACCCGTCTGCTATTTAGCTAATAATAGAATCAGTCGTTGCACGATCAACACAGCTTCAAATTACATAATCTTGAACTTCCAGTTTGGATTGACTCTTGAGACAAAATACCACATTAAAGTGAGTTTGATTGATCCAAGAAACCCGGACGTCAATGGATTTACTTCTGCCGCAGCTGTTTCAAATTTACTTGTTGAGTATCAAATCAGTCCTTCTGTAACAATTTACTATATGGAGACCGACCAGTTCCCTTCTTTATACACGTTACCTTCTGGTATCAATGCTGGACCTTTTAGAGGAATCATTGATGGGGCAATTGAATATGGACATGCAATGCCTTCTGCTTTAAATGTAATTAACCTGAGACTTACCTTCAATAGAACTGACATTACTGGCCTTGTGTTTTAAATTCCCTTATTTGATGCAGCAGGCTTATCACTTTACTCTTCCAATTTCGCCACCGCTTTTTTCAGTTTAGAAAATGGAGCCACTTATCCATGTGGAAATAATGGACTCAGTGCCGGAGGAAATGTGAAGTGCTACATTTTAAATGGAGATAACACAGAAGCAGGAATACCAACTAGAATAATCATGACTGACTTCACTTATGTTTCGCAGATGAACTGCAGGTTTTTATTTTATAATCCTGATCAAACTAGTAGCAATTATCCTTATTTCTCTGTGAATGTCAAAGCTTATGGTGGTAGTAAATCAGCTAGTAATCTATATGGAGATAAATACATGGGGTAATGGTCTTTTACGGATATTTTCCAAGTTGTTATTGCTTCTACTGCCATTGATTATAACACTTATACTCGAGGTAGTTATAGAGTTCCGACTCAGTCACCTTGGAGAAACCAAACAACTGATTATGTGTTTTCTCGAAACTAAATTTTAGGAGGCTCTCGAATGAGTATCGCCAGAGTAATCCTTTATGATTCAACACTTTCTTATACTGATAAAGCTGTATGTGAAGCTACCCTTGGATCTGGAAATGATTATGATGATATGATCGACTATACTTTGGTTTCTGGTGCAAATACATATAAATACGCATATTATATTAGAACTTGGTCAGCGAACACAAACGTTTCATATACTTTAGGTACTGGATGGGCTTTGTCTTATACTAAATGTAAATTTTATGCACTATCGCACCTTGCTTATTTCTTTTATAGTGACAGTAGTATATAAATTGCAACTAATCAGTGGAGCACATCTCATTCTGGAACTTATGGTGCTATAACTGCACCAACAGTGATGTATTTTGATCAAACTTATAGATTTGGAGATGAAACCGACACATATTTCGTGCTTTAAATTGATTACACAGGCACTATTAACTCAATTGCTAATTTCTAATTTAGAAATGGTGACTCAATGCTTTTAAAAGTATTCCTAACTAATAATTACTGGACCTCAATTGATAAATGTAGCGTTTTAGGAGGAGTTATTTCTACTTCTGCAACTCAATTAGCAACCTGCACATGGGCTTCCACAGATACTTTGCTGATTTCTAATATTGCCGGATTTGAAACCGACCCACTACTCGGTGTAACAACTAATAAAAGAGTTAAATTAATGTTTAGAGGTACTGCTCTAACCTATCTGTATTCTGGTGACTATCCAACAAGATATGCCTATAGTTATTTGTATGCTAATCAAGATTCTTATAATAATGGTTATCAACCTATTTTCGCTTAAACTAGCACTCAGTTACTTAACAACTGTTATTACGCAGATAATAACTGTTATTATGCACATGGGGCCAGCAATACAGGATAATTTTCATTTGATGTATTATCAGACACGTCCTTAAGAGTAGCTTTCAAGCCTTGGCAAGATTTAGTTTTTAGCACTAATACTGCGCATGACCATTATTACAAACTTTAATTTAGCGGTTTTGGCTTTGGAGCTGGATGTAGCATCAGCAGTATCGTAGCATAAATTAGTTCATCTAAAACTCCAGGTTCTGGATTTAATAACACAGTCGATCCTGACTCTTCGGCTTGCAGCGATCATAGCATTTCTTTCCAATGGACTACTGACCGCCTATTTTCAGACATATGGGGTGGGCAGACTGACACTACGTGGAGTACAACTTAATATGTCATTGTTTATATAATCATTTCACCAGGAACTACTAAAGATTTGCCTGTTTATCACCACTAATATTTGTTCATGACGGGCAGTTACAATTACGTATGGTCTGGAACTTATTATTATTAAACAAGAGGAGTTGCTTATTTACCAATTCAACCTTTAGCCACATCTGCTACTTTTTCTACAATTTCTACCAATAGAGGAGGAGTCACTTAATTAATGATAGAAGTTAAGGGTCTTAACATGGACATTGGCTCAGCTAACACCAACTACCTTCTACTACTAGAATTCTTGACTACTAGTGGATGGACCAGTGCCAATGATCCTTTTAAATCCTACACTAACACAGTTAATAACGATGAACCCATTGATTGTAAGTGCTTATCTGGAGTTGGTCCACTTTCAAGTTCGACTACCTCGCCTCTGGTTAATGCAAAGTGCAGAAGAAGACTTCCAACAGCAACTTTCAACAATTTCGCTATTTTAATTGATTCACAAGCTAGTCTTAACAATGATATCAGATGTTATTTCCCATAATTTTTGATTTCTACAGGAATGACCATTAATGCATAGGTCAAAGTCATTTATGGCGATTCTTATCCTCCAGATTTAATCGGTTCAAACTACTATGGCAGCATGCTAAGAGTCACATCCAATACTTTAACATTTTCAGGAAGCACGCCATCAATGACACTCTCAGGGTTTACTTCGTTTAGTGAAACAGCCGACATTTATTCGAGTGCTGTGACAGTTGGCTCAAGATACTTAGCAATTTATGGATTAAATGCAAATTGGGCATCTTCTTACTCTACTCCTTACGTTTATATTAATTTAAGAAAAGCTGGTCCAATTCCTGTCTTTTCATTCTGTTCTGATTCCAATGTCTACTATGAATGTAGAGTATACACAACTTACGTTTACTTGATTATTGCTAAGCTAAAATCAACAGGAGTATCAAGTCTGACAATGACTCAAGGCTCATAAGATTTGTACTATCCTCCAAACCAATTTAGTGATTCTTCTCTTTTTGGAGCAACAATGTATGTAGGAACAGGAGATTGGGTGAGATCAACTACCTTAACGAGAACTCAGTCTAAATTAGCTCCTATTTCAACAAATTCCTTTTTGGTTATGAGCGACAAGTACGGCTCTACTAGATATGGTTATGATACCAACTTGTTGGTTTCAATGAGCACAAACGGTCAAATATTGTACAATTATTTCAAAACTGGCTCAAAAATTTAAGTCTCATTTCTAGGAATAACGCAAAAATCAAACTGCCAAGTTTGGGTGCAGAACTAGCCAATCATCGAATTGACCTGCAAAGTTAGCGCAAACTTAATTACAATCTACTCCTTGTATTTCGACTACACACCTTCCAACAACATTTTTATAAGTTTAGGAATAAACAACCCTAACGCTGCTTCAACAACCTTCACTATGAAGATGTACAGTAATTACTACTCCGCCTCTCGATATTCACTTGTAATTTCTACTACTACAACATATGCAGTTGATGTTTCTTATTTTTCAAATACCAAACTTGCTAAATCAAGAGTTTTGATGTACCCATTCAAATCAAGGCAATCAATGGTATCTAATTCTCCTCTCCGATTCAGATTTAAGCTTTCCTCCTCTCCAGGAGCAATCACATATGGTGGAAATGGTAGAATTAACATTATAAACAATCAATTTCAGTACTCCTCCAAATTTTTGTGCTATTTTAAGTAGTATACAAACTATCTAAATATGGATCAATAAACGCGATATCAGTTTTATCAGGCTGCTGCTTGTACATCGAGCTCCACTACTTTAACTGTCTTACCAGCTAAAACTATGACCATAAATCCATCTTATTACTATGAGCTTATTGCAATGCCAATAGGAATAACTTCTGCGGGATGCTTAATTGCTGGTTATGGATGCCAAACTCAAACAGGATTCCATCAGGATAACTTTTAGGATATCAACATTATTGCTTACCAATACTGGGTAAGTGGGCAAACACCTACAGTAGCAAATCAGCAAGTAAACAAGAGATATGCTTATTAAGGAAGTTCAATGATCGGTCTGCAGTACATTTATGCGCTGTCCGTAAAGCCAAGTCAATAAACTTCTCTGTACATTGCATTTAACCTAAATTTCACAAGCACAAACACCTATCCGAACCATTACATATAAATAATCTTGTGGGACATGCCAGTCGCATCTTTTGTTGGTTATTCAAACAATGATATAATTCCTTGTCAACTTTCAAGCAACTTCCCCTCTATCACAAACCGTCAACTTCCTCAATGCAGATTAGGGTATGTCTAATCGACAAATAACATTCTGAAAGTGAGAATTTAGAATTTTGGAAACATTGCTGTTGGAAATTATTGGGTTTCCTTAGATGATATCGTTCTCCCTTCTGTTAGCGGAGCTGATTTAACTCAAAAGTTTGATATCAGCATAGCCTTTTTCGGACCATCTAATTTGAAATACGAAAACAATTTCAAGGAAATTTTTATTATGGATGGAAACTATGGGATAACGATAGTAACAAACAGTGCATTCACTTTTAGCAATCCAACTACTCGTAGTTATGGCTCTACTACAACAGGTGCGGTGTCATTTACTTGGCCTTATACTACTACAACAAGTGGATACTAATCAAAAATAGCAATCAATATGAACGGAGGATACACTCAATGTTGGGACAGTGTCGACAGCATTACTGTTTCATAATCAGGTGTTGGAGTTTATTTACTCCTTTGGGTGAACAAACAGTTAAACAAATTCGTCTTTAAGATCCCTAACAAATCAAATGGAGTTGGAACTACAATGAACATAAACAATATAAGAAACCCTTACCCCTATCACTTAACTAATTACAACGCTAATGGAACAAACATATAAATAAACTTTTATCAAGCTTTATATTTGCAAACCAGGCAAGTGTTCAGTCAGCCGGCCTTTACATATTATCAAATGAATCCAGCTATCATATTTGTAAATCAGAATTTACCTACAAACACCATTGACAACTCAGTTACTGCCCTTAAAACAGCATCTGGAGGATTATCCAAACTTGTACTTTCTCTAGAGTTTGGTGAAACAGTCCCAAACATCATTCTTAAAAAATTAGATCTCATTGACATAACTTTTACTAGTGGATTGACATATATCGATAGATGCAAACTCATGAGAAACAATTCCCTGTATACTAACACCGAGATAACTTGCCAGACATACTACGATAACTCCAACTGGCATGTCAAGCTATATGAAGTTTCTGCAAGTCAATTAGACATGGGATGGTGGATTCAAATTTGGGGAACCTTTACCTCAGCCACTTTAAGCTACAAGTTTCAAATCATGCCTTACAATTTAGTAGTATAATACGAGTCAAACTATAGCTCTTCACTGAGTTCATACTACTCATCTTCAAATACTATTCCGACTGTTCTCTCATGGATGAACAACAAGTACATTCCTAGCTTTTACTAAACTCAAGTAAAAATGCTACAAGCAAACACTGCAGTTTACACTCCATACTTGAGGTTTAGGTTTACAGTCTCTGCTTCTTTTGATGGTGCATATGGTGATTACATTACAATCAGTCTTCCTTCAAATTCAGCTTCCCAACCTTTTAGATCAAAGTCATCGACCACGAACTTATTCTGTAACTTCCTTCCTGCAACAGGCGCTTAGAGAGATTTTTCAATAGGATTGTACAGTTAATGCACATTATACGATACTGGAAGTTATTTGTACTTCCAAGTTTAATACATTCGAGGAGGTCTAACTCAAGGACAGGACTACTTGCTTCAAATTACTGAAGAAAATATCATTGCAACATCCTTCTATTTGCCTACTGTCCCTCAAAGAGATCAAATAAGCGTTTATTTATGGAGAAATGAAAGTGGAACTGCATATGGACATAATGACGCATTTTACATAAGAACTTACCGATACTTCTCTCAAGCCTCTATTCTTCACACAACTACAACAGTTTCCGACTATGATACTCTTACTGTCACTTATACACCTCAGGGAAGCTTATCTGCAGGAGCGTCAAATCGAGAAATGGTCCTCAGACTCAGTGTTTATTCAAGATATTTAGCATATGATGGTGGAATATCTGCTATTTATGCAGCAGATGGAGTCTCTATTCAATCAGGCATTCAATTTTCATAAGTTGTGTCAAATCCAAATGGAGCTTAAGTAACAACAGTCAAATTCCATCAATACAGCAGCACCTACATAAATCACCTACAGATTAGTCTTGCTAAACAAAGTGCTTATACGAATGGAGTGTCTTACACATGGAGAATTCCGCTGTTAAAAAATCCATCAACAGCTTACGTAAGTTTGAGCTATAACTTGACTTTAGTGGAGTATGCAACAAGCACTGGATACTAGAACATCTTCAACAAGTACTAAATAATAAATGAGTATTACACATAGCCAGACACATCGACATCTTTTACAACAGCTCTGACTAACAATTTGAGAAATGTTCAGTTGAGTTCTGGAGTGGACTTATCGATCGATCTTTCAGGATACAGTTTGAATCAATGGGATACCGCAATATTCAAATTGGATAACTCGAAGCCTGGACTTTTACAGGCTTTTTCAAGCTGCAACGACACTTCTAACTACAACTATTACTACTTCAAAATTCTGAACATGGTTTTGGCGCAGAAAAAGACAGTTAACAGTGTAACAAATATCGGAATCGGGGCTGTTTCTGGGTCTCTTAACTATGAATCTACATTTTCATTTTCTTGGGTGAAAGTGTTTGACAGTTCTAATGTTCAGTAAATGTTTAATCCAAAGACTCTAAAATACTCAGTTCCATCAACGCTAACCCTTCGTTCTTTAACAACATATGCTTCTTCAAGTCTAAATGTAAATCAAGGGATTTAAGTTCAATCATCTTAAGTTATGTACACTCTTGTTGTCAGGTCCCCAATCGTTCCACAAGGAGGCTAGATAAGAGTCATGTTTGATGATACAAAACTTACTACTAATCTTCTAAGTCATTGCAGAGTTGGAGCAGGTTTTGCCAAATCTTCCAATTAAAACGAAGCACTTAGATGTTATCGAGCTCTTAATGGTTTTGTGATAGCAGGATTTTCCGCCATTGCAGTTTCAACAGACTTGACTATCTACTTTTATCTTAAATCACTAGCCAGTATCGCAGCTTCAGGTGTTTGGGTTGACATGTTTGGTATATATAGAGATAATTCAACCAGATTAGCTAATGCAACAATAAGAGATTTATCTCATGGCGCTGGAACGTACCCTACTAGCGTTGGAAGAGTTTAACAAATGATTCACACTTACTATACATCAATAAATAGCGTAAACTACTACTATTAAATCTAAGGTTCCTTTACTTTGCGTTCAGCCATCCTCAATAATACTCTTGACAGAATTTATATGACTGATCCATTTACGATATACGGAACCAGGAGACTTATAGTTAAAAAAAATTCTTCTACTGTAACTGGATGGACTTAATTAGATTTAAATAGTTGTTCAGGATCTAGATGCTTGTATTATTTGCCACCCAGTTACGCTTCCACAGATCTAGCTATAAACACTAATCAGTAATACATATGGAGATATTCATCCTTTAATTGGGCCTCTGGAAACAACCAAGGATGGGGTGGATTTTTAATAGATGCCTATGGCAGTAACAGATTCATGTTTTAATGCTATGATGGAAATGGAGGAAATTATACAGATGTGAACTACTTTTAATTTGTTTCTGATGACAGGTCCTCTATCTTGACAGTTTCAAATAGATATCCAGCAGCAAGTCAACAAACAGTCTTAGATTTTACTTTTTCAGTGGATGTAGATGTCAATGCAGGTGCTTAATTTTAGTTTACCTTTGATACAAACAACCTGCTTCTCGACATGTTTTAAAATGATGTTTAAGGTGCTGCAGTAGTTAATGGATAAACTTACAGATATCTGGATTGCCGATAATGGTCCACAAACTCAAACATTTCGAATTCTCGATTAGTCTGCATTTTGTATTTTGGAAATAGACTCGCTGTTGGAGGCCCAACTCCAGCTCGACTTTCTATTACGCTAGGAAACTACATTGATGGATACCCATCGGCTAGCACTATGAGATTCTTAGTTGCTAATGTCAAAAACCCTATAACTTCAGGAATGAATGTCGGAGTTCAGATGAAGCTTTATGTGCCTTGCCAAGATGTGCTCAATAAAAAATGTCCAGTTTTTTCAGCAAGAGGCTACTATGTGACGGCTTCCTCAACTTAAAGCACTCCTGCAAGTTCAGCCACTTTTTCATCAAATTCGTATGTGGTGTTGGATAGTTCGTTGACTCACTCTTTTATGGTTCCATTGACCTCTTCAATAACAACTAGCAGCATCATCTACATTGTCTATCCTTAGAATTTTGTGGGACTGTTTCCTACTGATTGTACTGCTAGTGGCTACACATGCTATAGTTTCCCAACTAGAAGATGGATCGTTTTGTATCCCAGCTCGACACTATCAGGTTCAATAACTATCAGTGTTTATTATATGACCAATGCGTATTATTCTCAAGCCTACAGTCAAAACTTTAAAATAACAGTTGCTAGGAGTGGAGCTACTGCCGATGTCTATCAAGTTCTTCAGACTGCTTTTACTCCGATTACTAGTGCAATAACCATGATGATTACTGCTACTCAAACTCCTCAAATTTGGTTGAGAAACTACGCCAATACTGCCATATTTTAGATTGATAACATTTTTATGGACTCTAGAATCAAAGCAATTTACATTCAAGCTCCAAGCGATATAAGTCAATGGACCAGTACCTACTGTAATGCAACAATAACAGGTACTTTAAGCAACACTTATCCATTGAGGTTCATTTGTTCTGTGTTTGCAGCTAATCCTCAATTTTTAATAATCACTCGAGAGTCTCTTGAAATGACAAATTATGATGCCAGTTGGGCTAGTGCGACTATTACAGTTCATGCTCAGTTTACAATAGTAGACTTTGTTACAGGACAGCCAATCTTGTATGCAACAACTGCAAACAACACATCGCCTTTTTACGCTTACGGTTCTGTGAATACAACATCGTAAAATCCGATTTATTATTTATCCAAAACTTCACAAACAGTCCCAATTTCTCAGCATCAAGTCCCTATAATCAGTTAAATTACATTCAATCAAAAATCATTCGCCCATAGAGTTGGAACAGTTAATAATAAGTAAGTCTTTTATCTACTATTAAAACCGATTGTATCAACACCAATTTCTAAAATGGTCTTCACAGTTCCAAGTTAATTTGATTATCCTGGAGTTTTCTCTCACGATAATTGTTACATGCTAGGAAGAACTAAATAACCTCAAGGTAGTTGTAGGCAAAGTAGATAAGCAGGGCAAACTCTTATAACTTTAACGCCTACCAATTACGATCAGGATGTTAGAATTATCCAACTTGGTTCTAAGCTAACTGCAAACTGGTTTACTTCTCCTGCTCTACCTGGTGACTTTTACAATATGACAGTCTAACTGTACTCTGGCAGCAATCTTCTTCTTGAGAAGCAGACAATCAACATTTCTCCAGTATACGGATAATACTTCTATATACCATCAATTGTGTTGAATAACCTCAAATAGCCAAACTACTTATAATCAATTTATGACCTCAGTTTTGTGACAGGTACATTACAAATACCTCCTGGAGGAACTACTACAGCAACAAAGCAGACAAGTTAGCTGCAATTTATTTTCTAAAACTATAACGCTGCAATATCCACTAACGTTTTCGCCAACGACCTTAAGACTGGTTTAGCAGAGGGAGATTAAATCGGATGCATTTTCTTTGGAGGCTTTGTTGCTTTATAAAAACAAAGGCTAAAATGCATCCTTCATTTAGGTAAAAACAGTACAGATAAACCAATTATAAAAGTGTTAGGATACGATTTCATTAATCCGGGAACTACTTTGAACATTTCTTTTGCTGGTATTCAATCGCTTCCCGCAGTAAATGTTAACACAATTTCCATAGCCGTTGTTATCTACTATCATGACGAAAAAGATTCATCAACTTATCTGTACATTCCTACTCCAGTCAGAACAGTTCCAACTAATGCAACTTCTACAGAATACGACAGAACATTTAATCTATCAGGATGGGATTGGGCATTTAATAGTAGTTTTTCAGGAGTGAATGTCGTTTTAAAACCAACTCAATATCAATTTTCAATAAGGCCCCCTTATTATAATAATTACAGTGGTTTTGTGTATAGCTCTACTGGACAACAACATTCGTTTATCCTGATAAAATACACCCCAAAATTTGTAATTGACCCTTACAACGCTATTAGCATAACGTCGACAGATTGTGTGTCAGTTTTCGTATATTATGCGACTGGAATTATTCGATGCCATCATACAAGAAGCATAAGCGGTTGGAATACTTGGTTCACTTTTACTTTCAGAAACTTCCCAACATCAGCCTATACAATTTTAAATCAACAAGTGTCGGTCACTATATAAGTCTACGATCAATATCGATTCATTACAGGAACAAAAACATCACCTAACGCATTGACAAGGACTATATAAAAATGCACATTGTTTACCTTTGGAGTTTTAAGTGTATCTTCTTTAAACGGTGGTTAAATTGGAGTCAGTTATGTCTTCAGCATGAAAACCAATCATTACATCCCTCCAAATGGTGCTGTTAGCATCACAATTCCAGAATCCTACGGAAACATGGTCACTAATAATGCAACTTGCACTTTAATTGGATTCAGTTTAACTAATGCATACTGCGCAATATACACACCATCTCGAATCGATATCTACCTCAATGGCTCACAGTTAGATCAAAACTCTACTTACACTATCAAAGTTGATGGATTGCAAAATCCAAATTCAAATTCTTCGGGACTTATTTTTTATGTTTCTAGTTACTTCGATAATAGCATTTATAAAGCCAGAAAAATATGTGAGAATCAAATAACACCCCCATCTATAAACGTGAAAGCAATTAGAGCATGCACTTTATCCTGGCAACCAAACTACTCAAACCAGGGGTACAATGCCACTTATACTTTTTACGTAAGTTGCTCGGATCAATTCAGAGGAGACAGTATTTTATACATAACTTTGCCAACTCAATTCAACAGTCAAAATAAAATAGGAAACTTGTACTGTACATCTTATGAGAGTTCAACTCTTGTTAATAACTTGTGCACATTGAGCCTGATCAATGGATCATTTGTTTTATCAACTTCATTAGATGCAACTTCACAATCTTCTCTCAGTATTATTACAAATCTGATCAATCCTGTAAATAACACATATAGCGCTTCTGCTAATATTATGAGTAAGGGAGTTTTATATGCCTCAACAGTTCAGCAATCCATCAAAATATTATCCACTTCTTACGCAAAGGGTGGAGTAAAGGATGTCTTTTTGATGAATAACCCAAAAGAAGCTGGTTTAATGGCAACTTACGTCTTTAAAGTCACTCCAATTTCATCATTCATTCCCACAAACATGGGAATCACTTTCCCATCAAACTTCTATATATCTCAAACTGATTTGATAGTTGGTTTAGCATGTTCCACAACAAGCAATCTTTTTGCAGCTCTAAACTATGACAACATACAAAAAATAATAAACAACATTTCTTCAGTTGCAGGAGTATCTTTGACTGCCTATCCGACATTCACTGTGTCTGGAAACACGATCTTTTTATCTAACATTAATGGAGTACTGAACTCATCTCAATGGACTTATTTGTTTGTGAGGGGAATTAAAAACCCTTCAAAATTCACTTCAGTAAACTTCACCTTATCTTATTACGTGGAGACTGTCTAGTATAAGTCACTCACCTGGTTGTATTCTTACCCTTTGACTTATTACATTAGCACTCCTCCAAATTATCTGACTATTTAAAACTTAACAGTCAGTGATTATGATCTTCTCTATCCTAGCGTTTATACATTCAAAATATCCAGCATATCAAGCATTGCAATTGCAGGCAAAAAATTATCTTACGTTATTGTTCTACCAAGCTTCTATCAAAGCACACTATGGGCAAATACCGCTCCAAAATGCAAGTTCAATGTGCTATCAGCAAACTCAACCTGCTACAGCTATGAATCTGAGATCATCATCACTTAGACTTTTGTGACAAATGAGACTTCTTTGACTATCTCAATTGACAATATATTAAATCCAGCTTTGTAGACTTATTGCAACACAACTGATGTCACACTTTTGGGTCAGACGTTTTTCATGATCAGAATAATCGACGTTGATTCAGATTCATTCTTATTTTAGTCTTCAGCTGTCGTAGATGGAAGCAATTGCTTGAAGTTCTACTCTATTAGAATTCCGATAACTTTGGAATACTCTTTGATTATGGTTGCTGGAATCGCATATAATATTAGCTATGGCTTAACTAAACCAGCTTCAAACCTCAAAATCAACGCCTACATATAAAATCAGACAGGCTTTACTTTTTCACCAAGTATGGTGGAGTTCAACGATTACTACACACTTTCTAACAGCACCACACTTTATCTAAGGTCAGACATAAATCCTGGAACTTACACTGTCAAATTTAATAAATATGAGTCGGATGTCAAAACATATTTTAGAAATATTTTACCAATTTAAATCACTGTCATCAAAGCAAATCAAAGCACTATTTCTCTGCCAACAATTTCTATAAATTCCATGACTTAATCGACTGTTGGGTATCCGATTTCAGTTCCGATTAGCTTTTCGCTACCTTCATCGACCTAAATGACATTATTTATGACTATTTCACAAGAATCAAATCAAACATTAGTTCAATACTCACCATACTTTGAAAACTTTACGATTTAGCCTAGAGTTATTAACATTCAACCACAAGGTTCAAATTACTCATTTGTAATAACTCAATTACAGAGAAAGGTGCCTCCACCACTAAGTTTAACGTTCAAACTGACTTCATTGTATCCTATTATCCATAACCTGACAACACAGACAATGTTCTTATGCTTCGATCAAGACCCTCGATATAACGTGTTGTATCCTCCTCTGAGAGTAAAGCTTACTCCTTACCTGTAATCCTGTAACACAAAAGATGTAGGAAAGAATGTTACAAATATCTTCGTTAGCAGTGATAGTTCTAACAGTTCTGCAAGCAAAGTTTTGCCAAAGATTATCACAGTGTCAGCAACAAGCATTTCTAGCACATCAGTGGATATGAAGATCAGCGTTGATTCTAAAAGCACAATTTACTATTTGTATCAAAAAGACGGTTATTCTGATGTTAACGACAAATAAAAGATAAAATCTGGAGCAAACACATCTGGTATTACAGGATATGTGAGCAGCAACCCAGAAACCGTATATGCAAGCTCAGTTTCGCAAATTAATTATGCTGCTACATTTACCATAAGCAATCTTACTTCCACTACCAGCTTCAATATTTATTTGTTCACTGAATCAAACTTAGGGCAATCTTAAATTACTAAATTCAGTTTCGTGACAACTTCGCTTTCCAAAGGAGTTAAAATGATCTTGGTTTTAACAGACATCGTCCAGCCGTTGAACATTGTTCAAACATTAGTGAGAATAATGAGAATTTCTCCCTTGAGAGTAAAAGTATTGACCTCAGTTCATGATCTTTTAGCTATTAAAAATGCAGTCAATATCTACAAAAACACTCCAAAATACAATTATGAGATTGTCATTGCCCCAGATGCACTCAATGACGTTATTTCACCTTTAAATCTAGTTAAAAACTTTGTGAGCAATACATCAAACTTATAATTATTAAAAACTGAACTCCCTCAATGGGATAGTACTTCAACAACTAACTACTTTGAAATCAAAGCAATAAAGCCAAGAGTAACATAAATGCCAAAACCATTGACAATTCATAACTACAACTGCACATTTACCATAAAAATGTGGGAACAAGCTAACATTTACGCAATTATAATTGAAAGACCATAAAAAGCTAAAAATACTCTCTATTTATTGGATTAAGTCGTTGTACCAATACTCGTATCATCTCTAAATTCATCTCAGCAAAGACTATCACCATCAAGCAATCAAATAAGAAATGGAATGGATGTGAATAACGTGTAATTGACTAAATACAGGAAATTTTATTCAGCAACAGATACAAAAGGAGATGGTTTGATTTTCTTCGACGATCTTACTCCGGGTTCAATTTACGATATGTACATAACGGCTTCAAGCATTCTTCCCTATGAACCTAGCTACTTGTGGACTGATGGTTAAGTTATAACTTTGAAATTGACAGTTTTATACAGTCAAGCAGTACAAAATCAATAGATAAACACGTAATAGCTGAGGAAGTACAAGCCGAGCTTGGCAAACGCCATCGACAAGTTTTTGGAAAAACAGAACAAGAAGGGCCAGTTGCAAGGCGCAAAGTGATAGCAATCATACAAACTGATAATAATCATAAATATATTAACAACATAAAATTGTATTATTCACATTAATCAATTATCTAAAGATAGATAGTTCAGCAATAAATTATTACTAACTAATAAAAATATTCCAAATTCATTTATTTCTAATTCATGCCAATTTCACCTCTTCAACTTTACCCTTCTCAAGCTACTTTTATATCTACAAGTATTTCTCATATGTTTCGTTGCTTGTGAAGTCCCTTTATCCCAAAATTCGACGGATTTATCGGATCGTCAAAGTTTACTTCTAGTAGAGCTAATCAGATAACCTAAATTATATCATTTTTACGCTTTTATTTATGCTTAATATTTTTTTACCATCATTTGAGTTCGCACAGTACATTCTCCAATCAGCTTTATTATTTAAGTGTCTATTTTTTGTCCCATCTCCTAAGAATAGGGTCTCATATATTAAGGATCTTTATATCCAATATACCCAATTTCATCGTTCATTCCTAATTTTACAACTAAGTTGTGAGCTATTTCGTAAGCTTTCTTCAAATCATCAGAGGCGCCATTAGTAATATTTCCGAAAAAGAGTTACTCAGCACATCTTCCTCCCAAAATGAAGCAAATTCTATCGATAAGCTGTTGTTTCGTGTTCAACTTTGTTTAGTTAACAAAATATTGAGCAAAGCCCAAAGATCCTTTGGATCTTGGTATGATGGTCAGTTTTAGCAATGGATCTGCTCCTTCCAAAAACCATGAGACTACAGCATGTCCAGACTAATGTACAGAAACAATTTTTTTTTAATCTGTACTGATAATATTTTTTCTTTATATTCCACCTATAATCCTTTATGTTGCCATTTACAAATCATGAGAGTCTACGCTAGTTTTGTTATTTCTCGCAGCTAAGATTGCAGCTTCATTGCATAAGTTTGCAATTTAGGCCCCACTAAAACCAGGTGTTAGTGTAGCTAACCTTCTGGAATATTAATCCTTTGTCCTTGCGTCTGCAACGTTTATTTTAGCTAAGTGCACATTGAAAATTTGTCTTCTTCCTTAAAGATCTGGCAAATTAATTTATACAAGTCGATCAAATCTTCCTGGTCTTATCAAAGCGTTATCTAATAAATTTTGTCTGTTAGTTGCTGCCATGACAATTACTTTATTATCAGTATCAAATCCATCCATTTATACTAGTATCTGATTCAATGTATTGTCCCTTTAATCATGAGACCCATGTGAACCACTTCTTTTCCTTCCGACTGCGTCAATTTAATCAATGAAAATAATTGATGGTGCTTTTGATTTTGCCAAACTGAATAGTTACCGTACTCTAGAGGCTCCAACTCCAACAAATATCTAAACAAAATCTGATCCTGATGTTGGAATAAATGGAACACCTGCTTCTCCCGCGCATGCTTTAGCTAGCATTGTCTTACCAGTTCCTGGTGGACCTGACAACAGTACGCCTTTAGGAATTCTAGCACCTAATTTTTTGTATTTTGCTGGATTTTTCAAAAAATCAACAAATTATTTTACTTAAAGTTTACTCTAATCTAGTCCAGCGACATCATCAAACTTGACTTTATTGTGAGTTATAACTTAGAATGTCTTTTTATTCAATAGAGCAGCAACTCCACCTGCCCCACCTTTGGAATTTCCTCCTTTCTTAACTCCACCCATAGAAGAGGACTTGATAAAAAATGCAGTAATAAAGACAACACTTATAATGCTTGAGAGTGTGAAGATATTAGTGAGTTTTAGCTAATAGTTAGGTTGATAATGGTATTTGATTTTGGTATTTTTGGATATCTTTTTAAGTATATTTTTAAACCTTTCAGGATCATTGTAATAAGTAATACATTTTTTTTATCCATCCTTGACAAACTAGATTCTGTAATTTATTTATTGTTTTCTTATTTAAATTTTTACATCTAATACTGAGTAGTAGTTTCCGTTTTCGCTGATCTAATTTTAAAAATAGTTTATTGGATATTCTGCATACTAAGAATCACTAAAGCACCAAGCCAAAAATGGCAAACTAAGCAGCCCTAACCATTGCGAATAATGTATTTGTTTAGCCTTTATCAGATAAAGTTTTGATTATCTTTTTATAGATTCGTAAATCTCAGCTAAACTATACTCACCTTTATTATATTTTTATGGTTATTTTTTATCCGAAAAGTAGTTTATTTGCTTGCTAAGAATATTTATATTATGACCCCTCGCAAAAAGAGATGCTGATTGTTTAAAGTTTCTGATAACTTTAATCATATATAAAATTTTATAATATATGAGTACACATGTATTTGTGCCTTTTTCAAGTTATTTTTAAATATTATCAGCATAAAAAGTATTGAATCAGAAGAATTCATTCTTACATGAGTCCTTCTTTGTTTTTTACTGCAGTTTTGATTAATTTTTCCTTAAAATTGCTATTCGAGGAGTTTTATTCATTTTAGACATGTTGATGTTTCAGTTTAAGGTGGTGGCGCAAAGAAGTCTATGAGCCATAAACTCTTTCACAGTTTTAGAAATGGCACTAACATTATATTATTTTTACTTTATGGTTCCTATCAATTTGGTTGAATTTTCTCCTTAACTTCTTTTCGTTTTAGTTTTGGCTATGTTTTTCAGAAAAGAAAGATGGCTGGGAATATTTTTAAAGTTTTTAAACTCTTTCCTCCAACCTTACGAGTCTTTTATTGAGCTAACAAATAAGCGAGTCTTCTTCTTGAATGACGTTCGGCTATATCCATGCTGATAAAGGATCGATTTAAGTTTCTACATAAAAATTGGCGTACATCTGAAGGCGGATTATCTGAAGTCGATGGTTTTGCTATTTTCCGGTAGCAGTCTAGACCTGTTATCAGTAATCAGAATAATTCCCTTAGTTTTCGGTTTTGGATCGGCTTCGCTCAGGCTAGAATTCTTTCGTTCTTAAAATTTCATAAATATTTTATTCTTGAATATAATAGAATAAAAACAATAAACCATATACCCAAACACCTAATAACTAATTTCATAAATAATAAACCCATAGAAAACTTTAATATTTAAAAAGAGGATATCAAATGGAAGACCAATTCTAGTCAAAAATATTCACTCTTAATCAAAAGTTGACGCATATTCATAAGCCTCAGTCAACTGTCGAGAGACTATCAGAGTGCAGGAACCATTTTCTGAAGTTCAAAAAATTTACAAATTAAAAATTAAAAGTAGTTTTTTTTATATGAAGGAATATCAAAAAGTTGTGAATAAATTGCAAGATCAAATCGATGTTAAAGTATAAAAAATTTAGAAACAGAAAAAAGTAATTGAAAGTTTTTCAAATCAAAAGTACGAGCAGCTTATTGAAATAGTTCAAGACTGGGTTAGCTAATTCGATAATAGTCTTTCCCGAGCTAAATAAGAGCTAAAACTATAATAGGTCGCTGCTGATCAAAAAATGAGTGAATGTTAAAGATAAAATTAAGTAATTTCATTATCTTATGAACAAAAAATACACAAAAATATAAAATTGGCACAAAAATAACTATAAAACTATTCAAAGACTTGCCACTAAAGAAATTAATAAATAAAAAAATAGTTCGAAAGAATGAAAAAGGTATATCAATCTGCCATTAACAGCCGTTAAAAAGTATAGTTTGTTTTATATAGAACTTATTAGTAATGTAAAAAAAAATTGATAAGAAATTGGAGTAGACCAATGCCAAATTATAAGCAGCTGCCTCAAATTTGCATTAGAAATGGCGAGCCAAAGACACAAAGACAAAAAAAATATTTTAATTGCTCGTTGAAATGCTATGAACAATCAATAATGCTCACATTGGCTACTTTGATATTCATTTTTTTGTATTTAAATTAGTAGCTTTGCATATTTAATACTAAAATTATTTTGCAGTTAATAAATAAACAGTAATCAAAAGCCAAAATAATGCAAAAAATAGATTTAAGCGAGCTGTAGATAATAATAAAAAAGCTAAAACTAAAAAGACCAGTTCCTCTCATTTAACACTAAAAGGAAAAATAAATTAAATAGTTTAATGATTTTTCGTTTTCAATCTAATAGCAGTCAATTATCGAGGACAACTATTCGGATAGCAATTGTTTTTCATTCTTTAAAACCTCAACTAATAATCATCTTAATAAGAATCATCAGACTTAATTAAGCCAGTTTGATTCGATTATTGATAAACTCAAAACAGAAGGAGATGTGTCATAACCATCAGGCTCATTTTACTAAACTCAAAAACAAATTCAAAAGCAGTAAATAAATTAAAGGTAAAGAGCAGTTCATCATAAACAATCATATTTTTCATAAAAATAGCTTAAACTGCATTCAAAGTCCTACAAAAATATCAGTTCAATGAAAAAAAAGACTATGTAAGAGCCTATAAATGCTAAGCTTACTTTAGACAAATAAAATTTCCACATTTACTCTAATGAATCTCATCATAGCTCGGTTCAAAAAATGAAAAAAACTTTCAATAGCTCGATAAAAATAGCAAACTCGATTAGTAATCAAAAGTTAAAACGATAAAAATAAAAAATAATAGCCAGCAAAGGACAAACATAAAGAAAAGGACTAAACGAAAACAAAAACAATAGCAATGTTAGCAAACACTAATATCAGAGTAAAACAGCATCACCATTGCCATTTCGACACTCCAAAATAGAACCACATAAGTTTTCATCATATAAAATGAGACTTTTTTGATTTTCAATTTGATTTTAATTATGTATTTATTTTGTTTGATATAAGGAGGTTTGTTTTAATTACGGAAGTTATGCTATATAACATGAAATGAATTAAAATCATTAACATTAACTTAATTTTCATCATGTAAGATGATACTATTTGCGCAAGTTTTATAGCAGTTAGTTTGTGACATGATATTTTTACATTCCCTACTAAATATCTCCCTTGTTTCCGTGCTACTTTAGGTATTCTTATTTATTGCTTAAAAACATTGTGTCTTTTACGATCTATCCGAAAAAGTGCAATGCTCTGTCGTATGTCATTTAAATTATTTATTCCTAAATATTTTAACTTGTACTTTATAAAGTGAAAATATCCATAGAACAAACTTGAAAAACTCTCTCCAACCATAAATAATGAACCTTTCCCAAAGAACATCGATTAAATGACTCTGTATTGTGTATTGATAACTTGAGGCAAACAGAGTAATAATCCAAGAAATTATGTAGCACTCTGGTAAAATAGACTGCCTTTTAAAATGTTCACTAATTTACGGATGATAAATTGCCAAAAGTCTTTCGAACTGATACATTTTAATTTTCAATACTTAAAATTAATTAGCGAATAGCTACTTAAACCGAACTTACATTAAATACTAAAATAACCTGTAACTGGCTTCTTAGTTTTTTGTTTTGATAAACAAATATCCAGCAATGTAGTTCATCCCTTGACAATATGAAATTTATTTGTTAGTGTGAGCATAAACTCGGAGCACATTTGTCAGTATTTCTGGCTTTAGATAGTCAATGTGCATGTGAAGTGATCTACTAACATCAAGCTGGATAATTTCATCAACTTAGTTTTTATCTAATTTAGAAACTTGTTCAAATAGCTCCCAGTACTTTAGTTATTTTTTGAATGGGATAATTTTTGGCCACTTAACTGAAGATGGCATTTTGAGATGATGCAAAATTTATTGATGAACAAGACTGGTATTTTTGCATACAAGCCTGAGTTGTATGGACTCTATTCCAAGATAGCCCTTTTTGGCTGCTAACCAGATGCAATAGGGCCCAACAGTTTTTTATTTTAACATTTTTTACATTTTTTTTTACATTTTTTCCTTCACTTCAGTCTTATAGAATATCTTTTGCCTTTACGAAATGTCTTTCTTAGTCAATATAAGACTTTTTAAATATTAAAATGATTTTTTATTTTAGCTTCCCACTGCTTATTTCAAAAATGGAATTGAAATTTATGTGGATATTGAAAGATTCGCGATTATATTCGCTAATTCCTGTATGCACAAAAATTATTCTTCTTATGTCAAAATTGGCTATCTTTTACCAGTAACGACAGCGAAAAATCCCTTTGTGAATGAGGTTATCATTCCTTTACCTGATTAAAGTCTTTTTTTATCTTATCGTTTTTTTATAATAAAATTAAGGAGCTTCATCAAAACTTTTGCTTTATTCAGTTTATCAACATTTTTACCAAGAGAGTGACATGCGAGCTATATTGGCTGACTTTTTGAGGATTTGTTATTTAATAAGTTTCGTTTTTTCATTATTCGTTGTGAAATTAGCAAAATTTTATACAGAAACTCTATATGAAGAGCACCATTTTTGGATTAAAGCTAAAGATTTTTGATTATTTAAAGAAAAGTGGAAAGAACAAAGTTGAATTGATCGTCTTATAATTTGCAGTAAATGGAGTTCATCTAAAAAATCTTGAAATATAAAATTTCAACAAAATAGAAGGAATATGCTTGTTGGCTCAATATCTTCGCTTTGCAAATTTACATATCCTTTGCATCTCTACTTTAATTTTATTTCGATTTGCTTTAAATTTACTTCATACTACTATTTTTTGATTTTACTTAAAATAATGGGTCCAACATCTTTTTAATCAACTGTCTATCACTCTATTTAATCTTGCTAAAAACTTATGACAAATGAGACTATTCAGCTTATAAAGATGCTTTTCTAATTTTTCTCATTTATTCGTCGTATGAAACGTATTCTTATCTGGTTGTAGAATTTACCATGAAACCTATTTTTAATTGTTGCTTTTTCTTAATATTTATATACGTACATTTTATTGATTTTATATTTTTTAGGTCTGTATGTTTTTGTTACTTTCTTAGATTTTTTTTTCAATTGTAGTATCAATCGCATTTTAGAATTAATCTAAAGTTTTTATGCAGTTCAAAGCTGTCTTTCTACAAAATTATTGTCTTGATTATTCATTATGAATTAAAGAAGTGCTAATTTTTTTAAGCTATTATTTTGCCTGAACCCATTCATAATTTGTCTTCTAAATAGCACCAATGTAGAATTTTTAATAACTTGAAATCGTATCAAGTATTTTTTTGGATGATAAATTGAACCTAATATGATAAATTGATATACTTGTTGAGTTCGTCCATATTTTAAATACCTGCCGTTTAAATTTTGACCATCATTTTTTTCTGTTGTTCTTTTTGCTTTTCAAGTTTTGCATTCCATAATCTGTAATTTTATCTTTGTTTTTCTAATTCTTGATTATGCAATCTCAAATTATCGATTCTATTGGAAAGTTGCTTAGTAAGCTACATTCCCAGTCTGTAATTATTTTAGGAAAATAATTTTAGTGGCTAAAATATTTAATTTTGACACTTATATGCTACTTTTCTTGAGCATTCTCCCATGCGGAGAAGACTGTTGCTCAAAAATTGGTAGGTATTGTTGACATATTAATTATTGGACTCTAACAGTAATAAGATTGATACAGGAGGACAGTATTTACTGGTTGATCCTTCCGGAAAGATCGCACAGATCCTTTGAAAAAAGATGAAATATTTTTACGAAATCGATGTAAAAGTTCTTTTGGATCTAATTTCTTTCCTTGCTGTAGCTTATACCTTGACTCAGCATAGAATAGATCTATTTTAGTTCATCAAAGTCCTGAATCGTCTTAGACATTGTAAAGCTGATTATAATAATGCAAATGTGAATCAATTTCAATTATATTTCTATGCATATTCAATTATTCAACTAAAATAACTAAAATAACATTTAAATCCTTTATTTTAAAATTCTGTAGTTTTCATCAAGTTCATTTTCTTTTATCGGCTTACACAAGAAAGTTCTTAAATGATTATTTTACAGATTTTAGACCGACTGGCTTCTATTTTATCATGTTCACAAAATCTTTTTTTATCTTTTTTAATTGTAGTGCATTCCAATTATTTTTCAAAATGAATTTTCCCATCACAACTTCATCGCAGATTTATTGACAAAGTTTATCTAATTCATATAAATAGTCCTATGAAAGTTTTGCATCCTAAATATTAAATTTTCTCTACTTGTTTAGTTGATACAGGATCTTTTGATTTTTTAGCTTAAAATAACAAAACTTGTGCAATTTACTATACAGGTGTTGGCTCTTCCTCTCTTCTTTAGAATAAGGGAACATCCCATCTATTTTTCAATTGAGGAGGCTCCATTCTTTTAGCTAAATCTTAAAATCTGAATAAAAAAAATATTACAATTATTGATTAAACTGAGACTTATTCTTGACATTTAACTCTCGAGCAGCTTCAATAGTAGTATTACAATAGACAACGCAATATGTAGTTTTTTGTTAACGTGCAATGCAAAACATTTGGTATCGATAGCCCTTAATATAATTGAGAGAGTCAGCAATAACGATGACTCCTTCATTCAAATTTTTTTATACTTAAAATTTGATTTTTCCTCTCATCATTTTTTCTGCTTATGAAGCTTAATTGATGAAAAATTTACTTTGATAGGATTAGTTTTTATCTACGTTTAAGGATTACTAATTAACCACGTATACTTTTTGATTGTACTTTGTTCTTAAATACTCTGCAATTTATTGACTTCTTGACGTTTTTCCGCTTCCCGGAATTCCACACATAACTATCAATGGCATTTTGATTTATTATACTATGTTGACAATTATTAATATTAGCTTAATTCGATTTTGTTATAGTCTATAAAAGAAATATGATAATATACTCAAAGTAACAGTTTAAATCAAGTCTGAAACTAAAATTTTTATTTGATAAAAATTAAACATTTTTTAATGGTGGCTTCAATTTGAATGGTGGTTTCAATTTGAATGGTGGCTTCAATTTGAATGGTGGTTTCAATTTGAATGGTGGCTTCAATTTTTATCTTTTTTTAAAAATTTAGTAAACTAACTTGACATTTTCTGATATTAATCGAATATTTTTGACCCTTACTCGGCCCTGATTTACTATTTTTATTTTTATTTCAACAGACTTTGTTTTTTTGATTTTTATGGTTAAAAAATTTAACCTAAGATACAATATAACTTATAAAACTATTTTTCATTTTGGGTCACAAGGCTCTTGATATATGACTTATCAATAAATTATTCATCCTCTTAAATAGTACCTAGGATTTATTTGAATGTAGCTAAAATTTGCTATGAAGATTGTGGATTTTTTTTCATTGAAATTGGTGAAATTGATCTTTCATCATTTTTATTGAATAGATCTAATGAATTTCGAACTTATTCTTATTTATCTGTATAGTTTTAGCTATATTTTAAAGTTTCAGACTATCTTGATTTAGAATATGAAAAAGATGGCGAATCTTATTGATAAGAAGCTTTATTTGCATTGTTAGTGTCTATTCTATTAACTTTTGAAGTTACAAGCTTGGATTAAATCATGTTTTGTGTTTTCGGTTTACTTTATTCCATTATGAAACTTTCATTAGAAATGGAGTTATTTTTGTTTGTTTAGTTGCTATGTTAGTTAAGATTAACATAGCTCTCAACCAAGTTATTACAAAACTTTGGCATAAACTCTTATTTTTTATCCGGAAATATTTTCTTTTTTTGCTCTCTCTGCAAATTGCTACTAGATTCCCCTAATCCAAAATCTATTTGTTATAAACTATTTGAAAAATTAATGTTTTTTTCGTTTGTATTTCTTTGTTACCGATCTTTGATGATTCCATTAACATTGTTGTAGACTTCATTTACTTGCTTTAAAATGTTAGAAGGATTAAACACAGACATTTTGTTATTCTAATTTTTGTACTATAATTATACACTCGGAAGCTGATATAATCTAATACTCTATTCGCCTAAAATATTGCTCATTTTTATGCTTTTAGCATTCTCGATGGAATTAAAGTTTTATTCTCTGTTGTTACTTTTTTAAACACTTTTGTTCTTTATTGAAGAGAGAGACTGATTTTTAGACTGGGTCCAAACACTGTTATCCATCCAAGACATATCGTTCTGCTAAAACCATTTCTTGACTTTTTGCTACATTTTAGAGTATTTAGGATCATTTATGGCTTTTATTATAATATCTGCTTAATGACCAACTAAAATAATCTCACCATTTTCTGTTACATCTAAATCAATTATATCTTAATTCATCATTTCAGAGTACATAATGGTCTCTGAAAAGTTGGCAACGATCAGTCGATGCTTACTGGAAATAATCGCTATGAGCCACGAATTACTTTTAACAGTTTTGATATGCTAGTCCGCATCAAGCTAGTGAGATAGACTTATTTGTCCAGTCTTTTTATTTTTTTGTATGTTAAAATAAATAATTTTTTTCTTTTAGCAAAGAATTAAGTAATTCTGAGAAACTGCGCAACTCTCTATATTTTATTGGACTATTTTTTAGTGGGTTTAGATATTATACGATAAAACCTTTGATTTACCTTTGATTAGCAATTTTTTTTTATCGTATAATTTTATTTATTGAATGGAAGTACCAATATCCAGTTATTTCATTTTTAACAAAGAATCCTCCGAAGGTTTGTATATTCTCAGAAACCCATTCTAAAATCCAAGGTATATCAAATCTTAATTGACTTCCAGGCTTAAAATAATTTATGACTTTATCCGACTGGCCTTGAATTCTTATTCAAAATTTTAATGCAAAACTAATTGAAAGTTTTATAGCGAATACATTAGAAACTATTGCTTTGAGATGCACACCACATATTTTTTCATGTACATTTTCATATTAAATATTGGATGTTCTGAATCAGTATAAATTATTCTTGTTAGATTTTTGCAATATGCGTTTCGCTTTATCCCAATCACTTCTGCTATATCTAAAGACTCCTTGTTGCTATCGAAACATTTTTTGTAGAAATGCCAAATTCTTACTAAATTAATAAAAAAATTACGTGTATTATCCTCAGAAGCAGTTCCGAAAAATGAAATGTCTCCTTTAATTTCCTACAATAAACACACACAATTAATTTTTTCTCTATGGGTAATGATAGATCTAAAAGCAATTATCTATTCGTCCATTTTCCAAATGAACATTGTCAGGTTTTCATACAGTGTCAAGACATAGTTGTTAAGTATTAAAATTCCATTACATTTTGGAAATACTTCGTTTTACTTAAATTACAAACACTCATCTTTTGTAATGTTCTATTTGTTTGTTGGTGGAGGTTTTGGAAATTTACCTTATAAGGAAAGAGTAGCTAGATTAATAATTTTTATTAGAGAATTATCGCCACCACATAAAGCCGAATTTCCAATTATTTGTAGAGATGTAGCACTTTACATCATCAAGTCTATCCACTTGCCTACTTTTTAGTAGTTTGCATCAATTACGCACAATTGCCCATCTGAACTCAATAATATCAAATTAATGGTATTTTCCTGGTAATTTAAATATATACTTGCGTCAATATATTATTTTGTGCCGAACTTTTTCCCAAAGTTTATAGCTTTTCCTTATATCATCCAGCAATCGCCCTATTTTTTTCTAATTATATTTCCTTAATTAAACTTCCAAATTTTAAAATATCCTCTTCCAATCGTCAGCAAATACTCATTATGGTCAAACATGAGCTTATTGATAGATTTCGACATTTTATTTTTAGTAATAGTTTATCCGTTTTCCCAAACAAACATACTTCCATCACTATTACAAATTGAAATCAAGTATTTTGAATTTGGAGAAAATACGATTAAATCTATTGACAATTTGTGCCCTTTTAAAATCCAAAGGGGTTTTTAATTTATCTGGCTGTCCATAGTTAGCGTTTTCTCCACATCATAAATGAAAATGTTAGGATATTTTCCATTCTAAGCAACGGCTATAAAGTTTTAGTTAGGCGACACAACTATTGTAGAAATATTTTAAGTTCGGTGCTTGATGTATGCAATTTGTTAATCTAAGATTGGACTGTAAAATATTATATAACAGCCACAAACGTATAAAAGTGTTTATTTGGCATGTGCGATTTGAGTTATCCTTTTGGATGAGCTTCCCAAGAGGTTGAGTATTTTAAAGGAAAGTTTTGAGTTGTCCATAATTTTTTTATTTAAAATTATAGAATTGCATAGATATCCGTTTAATA
>DYPS01000001.1 GCA_020719775.1 Desulfosporosinus sp.
AAATTTGCTTGGGTAAATGTTTGTAATCCATATCAAGATAGTGCTAGTGCATCTCACTGGATAAAAGCAGCTAGAGAGATGGATAACTTCATCGTAACTTCAGATGGATACCCAGGAATCTCTGCAAAAGTTTCCGATCTTATCTTGCCATCAGCTATGATCTATGAAAAATGGGGTGGATATGGAAATGCTGAAAGACGAACACAACTTTGGAGACAACAAGTTCTACCTGTAGGGGATGCGATGAGTGATACATGGCAGTGGATTGAGCTTTCAAAAAGATTTACAGTTAAAGATGTTTGGGGTGAACAACCGCTTCGTGGGAAAGATGCAAATGGAAATCCAAACAAACTTCCAAGTGTAATAGAAAAAGCAAAAGCTATGGGATACAACGAAAATACGACTATGTATGAAATTTTATTTGCAAATAAAAGAGCAAAAAGTTATCAGCTTGATCAAAAAGATCCAACGCAAAGAGGATATGATAACTCTGAAGGATATGGAGATAGTAGAAATGTAGTTGGAAGTGATGGTCAAGTATTTAAAGGTTATGGTTTCTTTATCCAAAAATATCTTTTTGAAGAGTATGCAGATTTCGGTAGAGGACATGCGCACGACTTGGCACCATTTGATGTGTATCATAAAGTAAGAGGACTTAAATGGCCAGTTGTTGATGGAAAAGAGACACAATGGAGATTTAATGCAAAATATGACCCATATGCTAAAAAATATGGTGCAGCTACAGGTCATACAGAATTTGCATTTTATGGAACTCTTGCAAAAGAATTACCATTTGGAAATCTTACTGGGGTGACAAATAAAACAAAAACTGCTTTAAAAAATAAAGCTAAGATTTTTGCAAGACCATATATGGATCCACCGGAAATGCCAGATGCTAAATATCCAGTTTGGCTTTGTACAGGAAGAGTTCTTGAACATTGGCATAGTGGAACAATGACTATGAGGGTACCTGAACTTTATCGTGCAGTTCCAGAAGCACTTTGTTATATGCATCCAAAAGATGCCGATACTTATGGTGTAAAACAAGGGGAACTTTGTTGGGTAGAATCACGAAGAGGAAAAGTAAAAGCAAGGGTTGAAACAAGAGGAAGAAATAGACCATCTCGTGGACTTGTATTTGTACCATGGTTTGATGAAAAAGTATTTATTAATAAAGTATGTCTTGATGCAACTTGCCCACAATCTGGTCAAACAGATTATAAAAAATGTGCCGTTAAAATATACAAAGCATAATTTTAATAATAAAAATATAAAGATAAGAAGATGAGTGAATCAATAAACGAAAGAAGAAGATTCTTTTTAACAATCGCAAGAGCAACAGGATTAGCTGCTCTTGGTGGACTTATTTGGAGTGCTTATGTGGATGAAGCAACAGCCAATAGATTGTTACTTCGACCACCTGGAGCTTTAAAAGAGGAAGATTTTTTAAAAACCTGTATCAAGTGTGGGATGTGTGTTGAGGCTTGTCCTTTTGATACTCTTAAACTGGCAGCTCCTGGAGATAATAAACCTGTAGGAACACCTTATTTTATACCTCGGGATATTCCTTGTTATATGTGTAAAGATATCCCTTGTGTTCCTGTGTGTCCAAGTGGCGCACTTGATATTACAAAAGTAAGCACAAATAATAAGCTTGATATCAATAAAGCAGAGATGGGAACGGCAGTGATCGATGAGAAAAACTGTATTGCTTTTTGGGGTATTCAATGTGATGCTTGTTATCGAGCTTGTCCTCTTATGGATCATGCTATTAAAATTGAATATGCTAAAAATGACAGAACTGGAAAACATGCTTTTTTAACTCCACATATTGATAGTGATATTTGTACTGGATGTGGACTTTGTGAAAGAGCATGTGTAACAGAAAAAGCTTCAATTATTATACTTCCAAGTGAATTAGTACTTGGAAAGGTTGGAAGTCATTATGTTAAAGGTTGGGATGAAGCAGATGAAGCAAGAGTTGCAGATGCAAAAGCTGAAACTACAACTACAAAATTAAGCAAAGAGACAGCGATTGATTCGCTTAACGATGCAGAGGGGCTATTCAATGATTAAAAATAAGTATTTAATTTTACGAAGATTTACTCAAATATCTTTGATGGTACTCTATTTTGGTGCAAATGCTTGGGGTTGGAACCTTATAGTTGGGAACTTGAGTTCATCACTTATTTTAGGAGTTATTCCAATGAGTGATCCTTATGCTGTTCTTCAAATGTTTGCTGCTGGTGCTTTAATCACAGTAGATATTTTTATTGGCGCGATTATAGTACTCTTTTTTTATGGAATTATTGGTGGAAGGATATTTTGTAGCTGGGTATGTCCTATTAATCTAGTGACAGATGCTGCAAACTATACAAGACGAAAATTTGGATTCAATCAAATCCAAAAAAAACAACCAGCTTCAAGAAATATGCGCTATTGGGTTTTGGTGATAAGTTTGATTATCTCGTTTTTGATGGGGATTACCGCTTTTGAATTTATTTCACCTATTTCAATGGTTCATAGAGGGATTATTTTTGGACTTGGATTTGGAGTTGCAGCGATTGTTGTTATTTTTCTTTTCGATTTATTTGTTTTAAAAAATGGTTGGTGTGGACATATTTGTCCACTTGGTGGATTTTATTCACTTGTTGGAAAGTATTCATTAATCAGAGTAAAACATGAAGAGGAAAAATGTACTCTTTGTATGAAATGTAAAGAAGTTTGTCCTGAAAATCAGGTTCTTTTTATGGTTGGAAAATCAACAGAACAAGTTCTAAGTGGTGAATGTACAAATTGTGCAAGATGTATTGAAGTGTGTGATGATGATGCTTTAAATTTCTCTTTACGAGATTTTATAGCAAAGAAAAAATAGTTAAAACTATATATTTAGGTGAAGCAAGAGGAACTCGTTTCTCCCTTCAGAGTTTGCTTTTTTAGATGTAGCTTTTGCTATATCGTTTAAAAAAGTTATGAATAAGAAGTCCCTTTAAAATGGGACATTTTAAAAGGAGATAGATATGACAAAAGTATTTTCAAAAATTGGATTGAGTGCTGTGTTAGTGAGTGTATTATTTACTGTAACACTTAGTTCTGCAAAAGAGCCATCTATAAAACTTATAGATGCTGATTCAATTGGTCTTAGAAAAACAACGACGGAAGGTGAAGATAATACAACACCAGAAAAAACAAATTATTCAAAAAAAGCAGCGGGAACTAGTAAAAAAATCAAAAGAGCATTTCAAGATGCACCACCTATGATTCCACACGACACAGAGGGGATGCTACCGATTACTATCAATGACAATCAATGTATTATGTGTCATATGCCAGCTGCTGCAAAAGAGATGGGGATGGGAGCTACACCAGTTCCAGTGTCACATCTTACAAACTTTAGACCTTATCACAAACTTGATGGTGAAGGTTCGAATGAAGAATTTACAAAAATTACAGATGATATGAATAATGATACAAAAATTGAGAAAAAAGATGTACTTGTAGGTGCAAGATTTAACTGTAGTGCTTGTCATGCTCCACAAAGTAGTGGACAATTAGTTAACAATAACTTTAAAGCAAAATTTACAGACAAAAATGGTGCTAAAAAATCAAGCTGGAATGGTAAAAAATTCACAGAAGGTCTTGATACTGTTAATGGAAAATAATCTTTTGAAAGTGGGAAAAAAAATAACTTTTTTTCCCCTTTTAAAATTACTAGAGTCATAAATGGAAAGAAGAGATCTTTTTACTTACTTTTTTAAGCCAAAGCAAAAAGAAGTTAAGGAAATAATTATAAGACCTCCATATTTTGGAGATGAATTTTCTTTTAATAAAGATTGTCAAAATTGTGAAGGAATTTGTGCCAATTTTTGTCAAGAGAAGATAATAGTAATTCAGGATGACAAAACACCAAAAATAGATTTTAGTTTTGGTGGATGTACCTATTGCGATGAATGTGCAAAAGTTTGTCCACTTGGAGTGCTTAGTATTGAAAATAAGAGTATTATCAAAGCAACTGTTAAGATTGAAAATGATAAATGTATGAGTTGGAATAATGTGATGTGTTTTTCTTGTAAAGATCCTTGTTTGGAAGATGCAATTAAATTCAATGGGATTTTCCGACCTACGATTGATGAAGAAAAATGTACAAGTTGTGGTTTTTGCATAGGTGTTTGTCCAAGTCTAGCAATTACAGTTAGCGAAGTAAAAAATAACAGTAAGAAGTAAAGGAGAAAAATATCTATGGCAGTAGAGTTTAGAGCAAATATAGAAGAAGATTATACTGGGGGATGGTTTATTAGATTAACAGATACTTTAGGTGACGAGTCGGTTGTATGTGAAAATATGGTAGATTTTAGTGATAAGATTGAAGACCTAGGAGCAAAATATGCAAATGATATTCAAGTACTTTGGAGTAAAAATAGTGATTTAACACCTGAACATTTTAAAGAAGTTTATCAAGCAATAGAGATGATGAAAAGTGAAATGGATGAACCGTCAATATGAAAAAAGTATTATTAATTTGTGTTATTGTTGTCTTTTCTTATGGTGTACAAACATTAAAGCCATCTAAATCATTTCATGCAAGTGGAAATGTCCAAACTATGGTGGTTAAAGATAATCTTTTATATAGCGGAACAAGTAATGGTGCTGTTGATATTTTTAATTTGTCTACTAAGGGTAAACTCAACACAATACAACTTCCTAAGATTAAAGATTTTACAGGAGATACTATTAAAGCCAAAGTTTATTCTGTTGATTTTTTAAAAGATTCTTTATTGATAACTTCACAAGGTGAAAATGGGTATAACAATATTTTTGTATATAAAGAGAAAAAACTAGAGCAAATTATAAATACAAAAAATAAGTTATTAGTTCAAAAAGCAAATTTTATTACAGAAGATTTGATTCTAATAGGATTGCTTAGTAATCAAGTAGGACTTTATGATATTAAAAATAAAAAACATATCTATCTTACTCAATTAAGTATGTCTTCTTTCTCTCATTTTATGGTGAGTGAAGATAAACAAACTTTTATATCAACAGATGAAAGTGGAGTAATTAGAATAGTAAACACAAAAAATGGACAGGTTCTTAAGAAATTACCAGCGATTAATCTTGATAAAATTTATCAGTTGGATTATAAGAATAAGGTAGTATTAACTGCTGGACAAGATAGAAAATCAGTTGTATATAAAAATAATGGAACTTATAGTTTGGATTTTGATTTCTTACTTTATAGTTGTGCACTGAATCCAAAAGGTGATATTGGGGCTGTTGCATATAATGAAAAAAATGAAGTTTTGGTTTTTGATATTAATTCAAAAAAATATCTTTTCAATTTAGTAGGACAAGAAGCAACAATGACACAAATTTTATTTATTAATGAAAATGAATTGTTAGTAAGTAGCGATAGTAATAAAATAAATTATTTTAAATTAGGAGGAAAAAAATGAACATTTCAAGTATTGTAGTAAAAACTGTACCAAAATATTTAGATGAAGTTGTGGAGGCTTTAAAAAATTGTTCGGTGTGTGATTATCATCTTCATGATGAGCAAGGAAGAATTATTATCACAATTGAGGGTGAAGGTGTTAAGGAAGAACTTGAAAAATTAAGAGTGATTGAAGCAATTCCTCATGTCATAAGTGCAGATATGCAAATGGCATACAGTGAAGATGAACTTGATGCTCATATGGAAGTGATTAATGATGCTGATTTAGTCCCAAAAATGTTAAATGATGATACGATTGATCCATCACAAATAATTTACAGGGGAGATCTTAAGAAAAAAGATCTTGAAAGTTTTGCTGCTGAATTCGATAAAAAAGACTAAAGGAAAGTAATATGGAATTTAATGAAAGTGAATTTTTAATAGAAACTATTGTTCCTTCGGAAGAGCTTATTATTTCAAGAACTGATCTTAAGGGGAATATCACTTATGCAAATGAAACATTTGCAAATATAAGTGGCTATAAAGTTGATGAACTTATTGGAAAGTCACATAATATTGTAAGGCATCCAGATATGCCAAAAATTATTTTTGAAGAGATGTGGCAGAGTCTAAAAGCTAATAATAGATGGGAAGGAATCGTTAAAAATCTTCGTAAAGATAAAGGGTATTATTGGGTAAATGCCGTAGTTAGTGGTGTTTATAAAGATAATGTTTTAGTTGAGTATAAGTCTCTACGAACACCTATTTCATTTGAAGAGAAAGTAAAATTTCAAAAAATGTATGATGAAATGAGAAGCTTACATGGGGAAAATATTAGACAAATCATTTATAAAAATTAATTTAATTTATAAAAAATCTTGATACATATCAAGACAGAGAAGAGGGGATTTATATACAATCAGCAAGTTATATTAAATTAAAGGCTTCGCTATGAATTTCTCAACTTCTTATGATTTTATCCCAATCAAACCACAAAGTTGGTGGGAAAAATTCACTTCACAATCTCATCAACTTTTTTTCTCGTCTGCTATTCTTTTTGCTATTGGTATTATGTTAGCAACTTTTATTTCACTTGTTAAAACTGTTTCATTTGATTTTACCCTTATACATGGTTTTGGACTTATATTTGGTGTTTTTGCAAATGCTTTTTTTGGCTTTTTAATTACCGTTATCCCGAAGTATACAGCAGGTATAGTTATAGATAAACAAAAGTATCTTATTCCCTGGATGATCTTTCAAATAGGATTGATTTTTACTGTTTTTGGAGTAGAAGATATTGGAAAGCTTATTGTTGCTAGTGTTGTGTTTTATTTTAATATTATTTTTTTTATTACAATTCGAAAAGGAAAAGCTTTTGATAAGAAAGAGAGTATAGCTTTGAATTTAGTATTATTTTTAGGGGGATTTTTCCTTCTTTTGGAGGTTTTATCGGGACAAAATTTGACATTATTAATATTCTTTGGTTACCTTCTAAGTTTGGTTTTTATTGTTGCACAAAGGATGATACCAGCATTTTATAGTGTAAATTTACAAATTATTCCTTGGGAAAAACCAAAATTTTTACAAGAAATATCAATAAGTTTATTTTTAATACTTGGGGTGATGATTCAATTTGATTTTGTTATGGGATTTAAAATTAGCTCGTTATTTGCTATGTTATTTTTTGGATATATTATTTTTAATTTAAATATTTATAGAAAAGCACCAGCCATATTAAGTATTTTGATGATAGCATTTATATGGCTAGAAATAGGTTTTATCGTATTATTTTTAGAAGCTCTTTTGGAAGTAACAACTTTAAAATTAGCACTTCATATTTTTGCTATTGGTTTTGTTGCTAATTTACTTATTGGATTTGGAAGTAGGGTGGTTATGGGTCATGCTGTGCCAGCTCAAAGAATTGAAGCCGACATGCTCACTAAGTATCTTTTTATCCTTACACAAATCATAGTTATTGCGCGAGTTGTTGCATCTGTATTATTTTTGAATAATTCATCATTTTTTATGGGATTTTTACACATAAGTGCTTGGCTTTGGATAGTTTTGTTTATAGGTTGGATTGTTAGATATGGAAAAACACTTTTAAGAGTTTGAATAAATATTTTGAAATCCTAATTTATTGAACTATTACTTATTGGATTTTCTCTTTTATTAAATTTTTTTAGTTACACTTCATTTATTAAAAAAATTAAATAAGTTTGAAGTGAGGGAATATAAACAATGGAGATTATAGTTTTAATTGGCACAATGGTCTTTTTTTTTGCTGGAGTGTTATTTTTTCAATATAAACAAAATCAATTACAAAAAGAAGAACTTAAGGAATTGGAAACTACCCTTTCATTCACAAATAAATTGAAACAGCATCTTGATGTAGAGGTGGCGACACTTTTAGAAAGAGTTCAAAACCTTTCAAAACTTGATATTCAAACGGAAAAATTGAAAAATGATTTAAAAAGTATTCAACAAGAAAATCAAGAATATTTGATTGCAAAACAAGATGAAATTATAAGATTAAAAGAGGAAAATGCAACATTAAGAACTTCTCTTGCGGAACAAAATAAATCAATGAATGAACGATTTAACGATTTGAAAATAAATGGAGAAAAACTAAAAGTAGAATTTCAAAATTTGGCAACCGAAATTTTTGATAGTAATAGTAAAAAATTTAGTGAACAAAATCAAGAAAGTCTAGGGCTTATTTTAAATCCGATGAAGCAACAACTGAATGATTTTAAGAAAAAAGTAGAAGATGTATACGATAAAGAAGCAAAAGATAGAAGTGTATTGCAGCATGAACTCAAAATGCTTCAAGAACTTAATCAAAAAATGAGTATCGAAGCTTACAATCTTACAACAGCATTAAAAGGACAAAACAAAACCCAAGGAAGTTGGGGTGAAATGGTTCTTGAAAGAGTACTTGAGAGCTCAGGACTTAGAAAAGGGGAAGAATACATAAGAGAAGAAACCTTGGAAGATAATGAAGGGGTAAAATATAGACCAGATGTGATAGTGAATCTTCCAAATGATAGACAAGTGATCATTGATGCAAAAACATCCTTAACTGCTTATGAACAATATGTTTCACATGAAGATGAAAAAGAAAAGCAAATATATCTTAAGGCACATATTCTATCTATAAATACTCATATAGATACTCTATCGGATAAACGATATGAAAGTTTAAAAGGGATCAATACCCTTGATTTTATTTTTATGTTTATTCCAATAGAGAGTGCTTTGATGATTGGACTTGAAAATGACAAGGAATTATTTGATAAAGCATTTAAAAAGAAAATTGTTCTTGTTTCACCCACTACACTATTGGTTGCCCTTAAGGCTGTTGAAAATAGCTGGAGATATGAAAAGCAAGCACAAAATACAACAGAAGTAATACGGCTTGCTGAAAAACTTCATGCTAAAGTGAGGGGATTTGTTGAAGATTTTGAAAAAGTTGGTAAAACACTTGGAATGGCTCAAAAAGTTTACGACGATGCTTTTGGAAAACTTTCACGGGGAAAAGATAACATAGTTCGTCAAATTGAAATTTTCAAAGATAAATCTAATATTAGCCCTACAAAACTTATAAGTCAAGAGATTGTTGATAGAGCAATGATTGAAGATGAAGATGAGATAAATTAATCGTTTCGTAACATAATGATTCCACTGAAGCGACCACATTTTGGATCTTTTCTATATGAAAAATAGTTTTTATTTGAGCATTTGGTACAGACTTTTGATATGGTAATATTTTTTTGTGGAATTTCACATTTTAGAAGTTGTTTTTCGTTTATTAACTGTAAGTTAATAAATCTTCCATTTACTACATCTTTTCCAAAATTATTTTTTGTAATTTCAGCTAATTCTTCTGAAACTTCATAACAACAATGCTGGATACTAGGACCCATTGTTACTTGGATATCAGAGGGGTGACAGTGAAATTTATTTATCATTAACTTAACCATATTTGAGGATATCGCTTGATATGTCCCATTTCTACCTGCATGAACAACACCTATAACATTTTTTATCGTATCCCAAAATAAAATAGGGATGCAATCAGCTACTACGACTAACAGTGGTGTATTTGGTAAGTTTGTAATAAGCCCATCGCATTTATATAGATTTATCTCTTCTGTTACTATTTCGATGATATTGGAGTGAATTTGCTCCATATATTTTAGTTTAGATTTATTGTAGTTGTATTTCATTGCAAGACTCTCTCTTCTCTTGTCAATGATTATGGAATCATCCATTAAATGATAAGCTAGATTTTCCTCATCAATTGTAGTAAAAATTTTAAAAATTTTATTTTTCATAGAATTGTTTCAAGAGTTAAAATTTACTTAACCCTTATAATAAATTTGGAAGAGATTTCTATTTTTAAAGAATAAAAATCTCTTTTACTTATTTAATTTTAGTTTCTAACTACTAATTTATGTGATTTAATCTTCTCAATAAATTTCATAATTTTCAACATTTTTTCCTCTTCATCTTTAATACTTCTTTCGCTATTTAAATTAAATATATCCATTTTCTTATCAAGATATTGAGTTGTAAGATTTCCATTTATAAAATCTTCGTCTCTTACGATTTCTCTATGAAGCGAGATATTTGTAGGGAATCCATCAATATAAAATTCATCTAGTGCTCTTTTTGCTTTTTTAACAGCACCTTCCCAATCCAATGCTGAAACTATTAGTTTACCAACCATTGAATCGTAGTTTGATGGTATTTTGTATCCCGCATATGCACTTGTATCAAGTCTAACACCAGGACCGCCTGGAGTTAAATAATTTGTAATCGTTCCAACTGAAGGCATAAAGTTTTTTTGTGGATTTTCAGCATTGATTCTGAACTCGATTGCATATCCTCTAAAATTAATCTCTTCTTGTAAGAATTTTAATTTATCACCTTCTGCAATTTCAATCATTCTTTGAATGATATCTATTCCACTAATAACTTCAGTTACAGGATGTTCAACTTGAACTCTTGTATTCATCTCTATGAAGAAAATATTATCTTGCTCATCAACTAAGAATTCTACAGTTCCAACACTTTCGTATCCAAGTTTGAACATCGCTTTTGTTGAGATTCTATAAAGCTCTTTTCTAGTTTCAGGATTTAATCTTGGAGATGGAGCAATTTCGATAACTTTTTGATGTCTTCTTTGGATTGAGCAATCTCTTTCTCCTAGATGAACAACATTTCCATACTTATCAGCTACAATTTGAATTTCAATATGCCTTGGATTTTCAACATATTTTTCGATAAAACATTCACCTTTTCCAAAATATTTAATAGCTTCATTTGTCGCACTTTCAAACAATGAATCAAATTCACTCTCTGTTCGTACAATTCTCATTCCTCTTCCTCCGCCACCAAAAGCTGCTTTGATGATCACAGGAAAACCTATCTCTGCTGCAATTTTTGCACCTTCAGCTTTACTTGCAACTGGTTCATCTGTCCCTTCTAAAACAGGAACACCAACAGCTTTCATAGCTACTTTCGAAGCCATTTTATCTCCAAAAAGTGCAATATGTTCTGGTTTTGGACCAATAAAAATAATTCCATTATCAGCACAAGCTTGTGCAAATTCAGCACTTTCACTTAAGAATCCATATCCTGGATGAATAGCATCACATGATGCTTTTTTTGCTAATGAAATAATTGTTTCATAGTTTAAATATGCTTGCATAGGATCACCCATGATTGGATAACATTCATCAGATTTCTTTATCCAAACACCTTCTGTATCCACTTCTGAAAAAATAGTTACACTTGTAATTTCAAGTTCTTTACATGCTCTTACGATTCTTAAGGCAATTTCACCTCTATTTGCAATTAATATCTTTTTAATTTTTTGCATAATAATTAATTCCTTTTTGATTTTTTATGATTATATCATAGGATAAATAAAAAACTCAGGAAATAATCTACTGGAATAATTATGAAAAGTCGAAAAATAGAATTCAAATTCTTTACGGAACTATTCTATTTTATGGAAGTTTGTTTTAGCACTTGAATAAAAAGAGTGCTAAAACAAGTAAATTATCTTGACAATTTAAAATTCATTTGATACAATTCATTAGCACTTAGATATTTTGAGTGCCAATTAATTTGAGATGGTAGAGAAATGATAGATAAAAAAGAGTTTTTGTTACATTCAATCATTAGAGCTTATATAGAAAATCTTGAACCAATTGGTTCAAATCAATTAAAATCTATGTACGATTTATCGTTTTCACCTGCAACTATCAGAGGTTATTTTAAAAAGCTAGGCGATGAGGGATATTTAGAACAAGAGCATATTAGTAGTGGAAGAATTCCTACTATTGAAGCATTGAAAGAATATTGGCGAGATAAACTTACTTTTGAACTTTTAAGTGTTGATTATGAAAACTTAAAAACACTTTCTCATAATATGGGACTGAGCGTTTTTATTTTACAACTACAATCAAAAAAGCTTCAAAGAGTGCTTAATATTGAAAATGCTTATATGATTTTGGAATTTGAATCTTTTGTAATCACAGTGAAATATACTTCTGCTTTATATAGATTTTTGACCGATATGATAGGACTTGATGCGGATGATATTTTGGATGTAGCAAAACAAGTTGGTGCAACACAACTTTACGAGGAACTCAATCGGTATTTACAAAAAAGTGAATTTGGTATGATTAATATCAAATATTTTTTGAAATTTGCTGTGAGATATGATTTGAGTGAAGATGCAATAAGTAGATTTATGCATGGAAATGTGATGCAAAATATAAAAGAGGGAGTTTATTTTGAAAATTTACTCCCTTCTGGATTTATGGGTGTTTGCCATAAAACAAAAATTGGAAGTGAAAATGTGAAGATTTTAGTTGTTGGTGAACTTAGCAAAGATTACGATTATTTTTATAGGGAGATAATTTGAAAGAAGAAACAATAAATGAAGAGTTAGTTGAAGAGACGATTCAATCAGTTGATATGGAAGATGTGAAAGAGGAGATTGAAGAGAAGTTTGCTTCTTTAGAAGAGGAATATAAGCTTCATATGGAGGGGAAAGTTCTGGATGCTGAAAATAGAGCAAAAGAATCTGAAGATAAATTTTTAAGAACCCATGCTGATTTTGAAAATATCAAAAAAAGACTTGAAAGAGAAAAGTACCAAGCTATAGATTATGCAAGTGAAAAGTTTGCAAAAGATTTGTTAAGTACAATTGATACTTTAGAGATGGCTTTACAATCAGCTTCTTGTGATGCACCTGCTGAGGAATTGTTACCAAAAATTAGAGAAGGAATTGAGCTAACACTTAAAAATTTAATAAATTCTTTTGAAAAAAATAATATTTCAGCTGTAGAATCAGATGAATTTGATCCAGAACATCATAATGCTGTGATGCAAGTTGATAGCGACGATCATGAACATGGAGCGATAGTTCAAGTACTTCAAAAAGGGTATAAACTTAAGGATAGATTGCTAAGACCAGCGATGGTTTCTATCTGTCAAAAGTAGCGAATAACAGTTTTAGGAAGTGAAAACTTTCTGTGAAAAGTAGATTTCTTATCTACCTTGAACCCTTCTGAAAATAAAATTATTTTGTTGAAAGAAAATACTTTGAGCGAAATCTCATTAAACTATTGAAGAAGTTAAAAATTAAATATAAAAAATTAAGGATATACAATGAGTAAAGTAATAGGAATAGATTTAGGAACAACAAATAGTTGTGTGGCAGTATATGAAGGTGGTGAAGCGAAAATCATCGTAAATAAAGAGGGTAAAAATACAACTCCTTCAGTTGTAGCATTTACAGATAAAGGGGATGTTCTTGTTGGAGATCCTGCAAAAAGACAAGCGGTAACAAATCCAGAAAAAACAATATATTCAATCAAAAGAATTATGGGTCTTATGATGGATGAAAAACATGCAAAAGATGCTATGAGTAAAGTAGGGTACAAAATCGTAAATAGAAATGGAGCAGCAGCAGTTGAGATAGCTGGAAAAGTATATACTCCACAAGAGATTTCTGCAAAAATTTTAACAAAATTAAAAACAGATGCAGAAAGCTACCTTGGACAAACTGTAACAGATGCAGTTATTACGGTACCTGCTTATTTCAATGATGCTCAAAGAAAAGCAACTCAAGAGGCGGGAACAATCGCAGGATTAAATGTACTTAGAATTATCAATGAACCAACAGCAGCTTCACTCGCATATGGTTTAGAGAAAAAAGGGGAAGAGAAAGTTATCGTTTACGATTTAGGTGGGGGAACATTTGATGTTACTGTACTTGAGATTGGTGATGGGACATTTGAAGTTCTTTCAACAGATGGAAATGCATTCTTAGGTGGAGATGATTTTGATAATAGAATTATAGATATGCTTGTAAATGATTTTAAATCAGATACAGGAATAGATCTTAAAAATGATAAAATGGCGATGCAAAGACTTAAAGATGAAGCTGAAAAAGCTAAAAAAGAATTAAGTTCTACAAATGAAACTGAAATAAATCTTCCATTTATTACAGCAGATGCAACTGGACCAAAACACTTGGTAAAAGGTTTAACAAGAGCAAAATTTGAGTCTATGACAGATGATTTAATCTCTGAAACATTAGCACACATCAAAACAGCTTTAAAAGATGCTGGACTTGATAAAGGTGAGATTAAAGAGGTAATCATGGTTGGGGGAAGTACAAGAATCCCTAAAGCACAACAAGTTGTAAAAGAATACTTTGGAAAAGAGCTTAACAACTCTGTAAACCCAGATGAGGTTGTAGCAGCTGGTGCAGCTATCCAAGGTGGAGTTCTTAGAGGAGATGTAAAAGATGTTCTTTTACTTGATGTTACACCACTTTCTTTAGGAATTGAGACTATGGGTGGAGTTATGACTAAACTTATCGAAAAAGGGACAACTATCCCTGTGAAAAAATCGCAAGTGTTCTCAACAGCTGCTGATAATCAACCAGCTGTTTCAATCGTAGTAGCACAAGGGGAGAGAGAATTTGCAAGAGATAATAAATCTTTAGGACAATTTGAACTAAGTGATATTCCAGCAGCTCCAAGAGGTGTTCCTCAAATCGAAGTAACATTTGATATTGATGCAAATGGTGTACTTAATGTAAGTGCAAAAGATAAAGGGACTGGAAAAGAGAATAAAATCACAATTTCAGGAAGTTCAGGATTATCTGATGATGAAATCGCAAAAATGGTAAATGAAGCAGAAGCAAATAAAGAAGCTGATATGAAAAGAAAAGAGTTAGTTGAATCTAAAAACCAAGCCGAAGCACTTTTACACCAAACTAAAAAATCTTTAGAAGAAAATAAAGGTGTGGTAAGTGAAGATGAAGAGAAAGCTATCATTGATGCAGCTGCAGATGTTGAAGAGGCACTTAAAAATGATGCTATCTCAAAAGATGAACTTGATGCAAAAGTAAAAACTTTAACGGAAACAAGCCATAAATTAGCAGAAGCTATGTACAAAAAAGAGCAAGGTGGATGTGAAACTGGAAATTGCGGAACTGAATCTAAAAAGAAAAAAGATGATGATGTTATCGATGCTGAAGTTGAATAGATTTTAAAATTTAGAAAACTAAAAATGGTTAGGGAATAATCTCTGGCCATTTTTTATTTAAGTAGATAAAAGTTTGATATTTTTTATAATTTAAGAAATATTTAATATGTTTCTGTTATAATCCCACTCACAAAAGCGGGAGTAGCTCAGTTGGCTAGAGCTTCTGCCTTCCAAGCAGATTGTCGCGAGTTCGAGTCTCGTCTCCCGCTCCACTTTTGAAACTATTCATAAAATATAAATCAACACATAGTCGTTACAATTTTATCAGCTATCTTTTTTGCTTGCAAGCTTCTTTTGTTAAAGTTAAATATAATATCTTTTTGTCAGCATTAATTGGCGAGTATCTTTTATACCACTTTGAATAAGTTAAAATTCTGTCTTATTGCATCATAGATGATTATAGAAACACTATTTGCTATGTTTAAACTTCTAGCTTCATCTACCATAGGAATTGTAATACAAGATTGAGTACTTTTCATTAATAACTCTTCAGGTAAGCCAGCATCTTCTCTCCCAAAATAAAAGTAATCATTTTGATTATATTGAATATCAAAATATACTTGTTTTGTTTTTGTTGTTGCAAGGAAGTGTCTATCTCCAAAAGGATGTTTGGCCCAAAAATCTTCTATATTTTCGTATTCATGTACTTCAAGGAATTGCCAATAATCAAGACCAGCTCGTCGTACTTCCTTTTCTGTGATATCGCCAAATCCATAAGGTTTAATAAGATGTAAAACTGAATTAGTTGCGTAAGCAAGTCTTCCTATGGTCCCTACATTTCCTGGCATTCTTGGTTCTAATAAAACTATATTAAACATATTTTCTTTCCCTCTATAAAATAACAGTTTTATTTCCATAAATAAACACTTTATCATTTAAAAGTAAATTTAAAGCATTTGAAAGGACAACTTTTTCTACATTTCGACCAGCATCCCTCATATCTTGCCAAGAATATGTATGGTCAACTCTTACAATGTCTTGAGAAACAATAGGACCCTCATCAAGATCACTTGTAACATAATGAGCTGTTGCCCCTATGATTTTAACACCTCTCTCCCAAGCTTGCTTGTACGGATTAGCTCCTATAAAAGCTGGTAAAAAGCTATGATGTATATTTAAAATTTTATTTTTAAAGTGATCTACAAAAAGAGGATTGAGTATTCTCATATATTTTGCTAGAACTATTAGATCTGGATTAAAATTATCAATAGCTTCAATCATCATCTTTTCGTGAGTTTCTCTTTCTACCCTTTCATGAGATATACAGATAAATGGAATTTCAAATTTTTCTACTAAATCTTTAAGGGTATCGTGATTCGCTATAACTGCTATGATATTTCCATCTAGCTCTCCACTCATATGTCTAATAAGAATATCCCCTAAACAATGAGCTTCTTTTGTTACAAGAATAATAATATTTTTTTTTGTATTTTTGGAAAGTTTTATAGTTGCATCTTTAGGAAGAGTAGAATGTAATTGCTCTAACAATATTGTTTTGTCAAAATCACCACTGATTACAGTTCTCATAAAAAATTTATTTACATCTTTATCAACATATTCTGAGTTTGTTTCTATATTAAGATTATGGTTGAAAAGTATTTTTGAAATGTTATAAACTAACCCTTTTTCATCTGTTGTATCTATTAAAAGTTTGTATTCGTTCAAGTTTTATCCTTATTTTTTTAATTCCAAAGCTCATATTAATTAATTTTTTGGGAATTAAGTTTTGTTATGATGTTTTACGAGACTTGGATGAAAAATGATACAAGATTATATCAAAGTGGTGGTTAAACAATTATTTGATAGAATCAAACACTAGAGAAAAAAGGATTAAAATTGAATAAAATAATTGTAGCTCATTCACCAGATGCGGATGATATTTTTATGTATTATGCAATAAAGTTTGGATGGATTGATCTACCAAATGTTGCTTTTGATAATATAGCACTTGATATAGAAACACTAAATCAAGCAACACTCAAAGGAGTTTATGATATTTGTGCTATTAGTTTTGCTTTGTATCCATTTGTAAAGAATGATTTTGCACTTTTGAAAACAGCCGTAAGTTTTGGAAATGGTTATGGACCAAAGCTTGTGAAGTTGAAAGATAAAAAACTTAAACAAAACTTCAAAGTAGCTCTTAGTGGTCAGTACACTACAAATGCTCTTCTTTTTAAGATCAAATATCCAAAAGCAAGAATTACTTATATGAATTTTTTAGATATTGAACAAGCTGTGATTGATGGAGTTGTCGATGCTGGAGTTTTGATACATGAATCTATCTTGACTTACAATCAAGAGCTTGAGGTAGAGGCTGAGATTTGGGATATTTGGCAAGAGTTTGCAGGAAAAGATTTGCCACTTCCACTTGGTGGCATGTGTTTACGAAGAAGTATCCCTTTGAATAAAGCTATTGAATATGAAAATGCTTTAATTAAAGCTGTAAGAATTGCGAATAATAATAAGGTGCTTTTGTCTAATATGCTTATTGAGAGAGATTTGGTAAGAGTTGATTATGATACTTTACAAACTTATCTTGGGCTTTATGCAAATGATGACTCTATTGAGTTAAATGAGCTTCAGTATAAGGCACTTGATAAATTATATTCACTTGGATTTGAGCATGGTTTCTATGAACAATTAATCAAATCACAAGATTATCTGATTCCAACTGAATATGCACAGATAAGGAACTCATAAGAGTTTTTTATCTTTTTTGTTTTTTAAAATATTTCCAAGAAGTAATCCAATAAAAAAAATGGCAATTACTCCGTTTACTATACTATTTACAAAACTTCCATTAAGATAAAAACTATAAGAAAGATAGGCAAATAGAAAACTGATAATTAGGCACATTATTATTTTTTCTTAAGACTAGAATTCAAATCCACCAGTACTCCCTTTATTCATACTTGCATAAACAGCATTTATATACTCTTTTCTTATCGAACAGTGCAAAATTTCTTGACATAACATACAACTTTTAATTTGTTTTTGTTTTTGACATTCTTTTAAAAATTTTATTTGAATCTCAAGAGCTTCTCCCCATTTGTCAAGAATTTCCTTATCATTATGCATGGGATTTATATACTTCTAAAACTTTTTGTATTTCGTTAATACTTCCAAAAAAACATGGAGTAGTATCATGTATATGATTAGTTTCGATTTCAAGTAACTCTTTGTAGCCATCAATTGCTCCACCACCTGCACATTTATAAGTCAGAGCAAAAGGAAAGACCTCAAAAAGTTGTCTAAGCTTTCCTTTTGGAAGATCAGAAGTCGCAGGATAAGAAAATAATCCACCACCTTTAAGTAAGATTTGATGCAAATCTGGAACCATCCCCCCGCTGTATCTTAATCTGTATCCATCTTCAAAAAAACTATTGATCATTACTTTATGATGTGGATACCAACATTGTTGTGTTGAACCTGGTGCTTTAAGATTTCCTTGTTTTTTAAGTTTTATATCTTTAATATAATTGAAAACACCATCTTGAAGTCTATACATCTTGACAGTTTGACTATCACAGTAAACAAGCTCTACTCTTGGGCCAAATACTACATAAACTGATGCTACTATATTTTTCCCATTAAAGTCATTTTTGTAAATCCCATATATTGATCCAACGGAAAGATTTACATCTACCAAGCTACTCCCATCAAGAGGATCATAAGCGATTAAATACTCTCCATTTTCGTTAATTGGGATAATATTTTCTTGCTCTTCACTTATGATAGCTTTTACATTTGATAACTCTTTAAAATATTTTTCTATGATAATATCGCTAGCAATGTCAAGTTTAAGCTGAGTATCTCCTGTGCTATTTTGATTTTCACTTTTACTTGTATCACCTGTTTCTATTAAGTGTTTTATCTCAATAGTAGCTTCTTGTATCGCTTTTATAATATTTTCCATAGATATTTCCTTCGGATTTTATTTTTGAGTATTTTATCTAAGTTATACTATAATGAGGGTAAATTTAGTAGGAATATTGGTGGTTTAATATGTTGAAAAAGTTAACTTTTACAGTTTTTTTATTGTTTTTAGTTGGTTGCTCTAGTAAATCAGCTTCAAGTGTTTTTAGTGGTGATTTGCTATATGAAAAAGGGATGGAGTATAGTAAGGTTGGAGATATCATAAACTCTTTTGAAACAAAAGCTATTTTAAATGCTACATATCTTAACTCAGCAGATAATATGAAATATGATGATAACTTTCAAAATTTTTTGGTTGGTATTTATATAGCAGAAGATAATAAAGAGGAAAAAAATAAGTTTTTAAATAATACAAAATATCTTTTAACACTCAATGGAGCAAATATAGATAAATTAGAAGAGCTACAAACTACCCACTATTTATGGGAACACATACCTCTTAAGAATCCACATGCAAAATATTATATTATCTCTTTTAAAAAGCAAAAAAAGGTCAACGCCCTTTTGCTTGAATATTCAAATTTAACTCTTGGTAAGGTGACTTTATCATTTCAAGGAGAGTAGAGAGTTTTATTTTCTCTTTACTTAGATTATTGTAATACATTAAGTAATTTAAAAGTACTTTTTTCCCATAGATTCTTGATTCATCATAATTAATTAACTCCATGCTTAAGTAAGGCTCAAAAGGACCTTTCTTAAATAAACCACTTTGTAACATTCTTGTTGTAAATCCAATTCCACCATTATATGCATATGAGACAAAAAGAACATTTGCAAGTTTTTCTTCAAGATAGTTAAGATGGTGGTTTGCATATCTTAAGTTTGTTTTTACTTCAAATTGTTTGGAAATATCATAAGGTTCATGTAATTCTTTTGCAATTGCTTCACTTAAAAATGGCATGATTTGCATAACGCCCATTGCATATGATGAAGATAATGCAGCTTGAATAAATCGACTTTCTTGTTTTGCAAGAGCATTGATGAGTGATTGTCTATGCGTTGAATAGTCTTGTAAATGCTCTTTGAATGGATTTGGAAAAAAACCAGTTTTAAAATTACTATTTCTTTCTTCCAAAACAGCTAAATGACCTAGCGTTTCCTGTGTATTAAAAATATTTCTATATTTTTCAAGTTTTTCATTATTAAAATCTTTTCTTATATCTTCTAGGACAGATTTCCATAAAAAAGGATCACTGACATCGAATGAAGTAGCATTTTGATCAACTAATATCTCTGTATTATTTTGAGGAACTGGAGCTTGGAGATCAAAAATTGCATTGTCGATAGGAAGACCAAGTTCCTCTTTTGCCAAAACAGAATAGATATTTATATCCCAACTAGCAGCAAGATTTTGTAAAATATTTTTATCATTTGTTAATTTGTATTGCCAAAACAAAACATTATCTTTATCAAATTTTAAAAAAGCTTTTGATTTTGCTAATTCTAAATATTTAAGAGCTACACTTTTTCTTTCATGCTTTATTGCATTTATTGCCAAATAAAATAGATCTTGAAAATCTAAATTTTTTCCATCAATTTCAAATAAAGATTGTTGAATTGTTGTAATTTGAGGTGTAGTGACGATTGTTTTTATCATTTTTTTAAATTTTGGTTTATCTTCTTGGAGCTTATTGATAATATCCTGCGGTAAGACAGCATTAAAATATTGAATTCTAAAATTTGTTCCAACTTCATTAAAAGTTCCAAAAAATACATCATTTGAAGAAGTACTAATAAGTGATTGAAAGGGATCTTTTGAATTGATAATAGTTAATTTTTCACTTTTTTGAGCATAACTTTCTTTTATTTTATTAATTACAGAAGAGAGTTGTTCTCCTCTTAAATTTGTAGATTCTAAAATACTAAGACCAATATTGAGGCACTCGCCATCTGTTTTTACAAGATCACTTGTAGACAAATTTAAGCAATTTAAAGCAAAATTTGTTGGATCATTTTGGGAAGATGTTGTGTATTTGAAGAATATTTTATGATTTGCATTGTTTGCTTCACTTAATGCCCAAATGATATCTTCACTATTGTTTTTATTTTGTTCGATATATCTCCATAAATAAAAATCCTTTACATACCCTTTTGGTTTTTCTTTAAGCCATTCTTTTTTAAGAGTATTTTCAGCATATAAACTAACAAATAATAAACACAAGACTATGATTTTGTACATCTATGAAGTACCCCTTTTTTAAGATATTTTCACTTATTTTATCATAACCTTCCATAGAAAAATATTAATAAATATATTATCTTCGCTTATTCTAAGATAATATATTTAAACTTAGTTCTATTGATGGGAAGCAGTTTATTATTATTTTCAGCAATTTTACGATCAGTTTTTGCTATAATCATAACTTAGCATTGTGCTTAAAAATAATATATAACCATAATAAGGAAATAATTTTGCTACGATTTGCACCAAGTCCAACGGGTGATATGCATATAGGGAACTTACGAGTTGCTATACTTAACCATATCATCTCAAGACAGAAAAAAGAAGATTTAATAATACGAATAGAAGATACAGATAAAGAGAGAAATATCGAGGGAAAAGATAAGGAGATACTTGATATCCTTAATCTTTTTGCTATTGATTACAAGCAAGTAATTCTTCAAAGTAACAATCTAAAATACCATCAACAAATTGCTATGCAACTTTTGATTGATAAAAAAGCATTTAATTGTTTTTGTAGTGATGAAGCTCTTGAAAAGGATAGGGAAGAGCTTAAAGCTGCTGGAAAGCCTTATAGATATAGTAGTTTTTGTGAAAACTTAAGTGATGAAACTGTGATGAATTGTGATGCACCTTCAACTGTACGAATTAAAAAGCCGACTCACGATATCAGTTTTAAAGATGTTGTAAAAGGTGAGTTTACTTACAAGCCTTTTGATGTAGATAGTTTTGTGATTTTACGAACGAATAAAACTCCAACCTATAATTTTGCTTGCGCTGTTGATGATATGCTTATGAATATAAGTACTGTTATAAGAGGAGAAGATCATCTTTCAAACACACCAAAACAAATTCATATACGAGAGCAAATTGGTTATACTCAAGAGATAGAATATATTCATTTACCAGTTATCACAAACAAAGAAACTGGAAAAAAAATGAGTAAAAGAGATGATGCTTCAAGTGTTAAATGGCTTGTAAGTGAAGGATATCTCCCATCTGCTATTGCTAATTATCTCGTTCTTCTAGGATACAATCCTCCTTGTGAAATATTTACTTTAGAAGAAGCGATTGAATGGTTTGATATAAGTAAAATTTCGAAAAGTTCAGCAAAATTTGATATTGAAAAATTAAAATTTATCAATCGTGAACATATTAAAATCTTAGACAATATGAGATTATCTAAGATTTTGGGCTATGCGGATGAAGATCTTGGAGCATTGGCAAAAGTTTTTATGGAAGAATCAAATACTATTAATGATTTAAAGTTTAAAATTAACCTTATTTTTGGAGAAAAAAGTTCATTAGATGGATTTGAAAATGAGTTGAATTTAGTTAATGATTGTTTATCTCATGCTCCATTTATGGATAACTTTGAAGAGTTGAAAAAATATGTTGGGGAAAAAACATCACTCAAAGGAAAAAATCTTTTTATGCCACTACGATTTGCTTTAACAGGCGCAGAACATGGCCCGAATTTGAGTGAAATATATCCATACATTAAAAATTATTTAGGAGAAATTATCAAATGATAGATTCGTTGTTACTTGCTTTTGGGTCCATGTTGCTTACTGTTATCACTCTATATAAGTGGGTGATAATCATTTCTGCATTACTTTCCTGGGTGCAACCAGATCCATATAATCCAATAGTACAAATGATTTATAGGCTTACAGAACCAGCTTATGTTTTCGTACGAAGATTTATTCCAACCGTAATTGGCGGGATGGACTTATCTCCTCTTGTGCTTATCTTTGGATTACAATTTTTAGAGATATTTTTAGGCTCACTTTTTAGAATTGCTTAACTAGGTAATCTCTTTTTTAGAATTAAGCAAAGTAGATTGGCAAATTTTATCAGCGCGATCTACTTGATGAAATAGCTTTAACTCCATAGGTCTATTTAATATTAAAAATGGAAAAATACTCCACCGTAAATACCTTTTGTATTAATATCTCCATATGTATCATCGATATTATTTAAAGTAATATTTTGTTTTCTATATCCAAGTGTTGCTCCTAATCCAAAAGGTGTTTGATACACAATACCCCCTTTAATATCTGATGTAGAGCTTCCGCTAAGTCCAGAATAGCTTCCATCAGCTTCGATACTAAGTCCAGTGAAAGGAAGATCAATTCTAGCTTTTGCATACGCCATTGGTAAAATAACACTAAAATCTGTATCAGTATGTTTATTTTCAGATGCAGAATCTATTTTAATATTTCCAGCAATATTTCTAATGTTAACTCCAATATCAAAATTGATCCAGTTATCTAAGATTCTCCAATAAGGGATAATATCTGTTTGTTTTAAAGTTAGTTCAGAAGTTACTGCACTATTAAATGTTTTCCCAGCAAAAGTTGCATTTAATGTGCTCATTCCATTATCACTAAAATTTGTTTGCTGTACTTTAAGATTTGGTATAAGTGGGATTGGATGATCAAAAGAAGCATAAAAGAAGTTATTCATTTGGTCGTTTCCGTATCCTAAATCTTTTTGAAATTCGATACTGTCACCATTTTTTTTGATATTTCCATCAATTTTAGTATTCCACGAAGCAATACCAACCTCAGCACCCAAAAAATCAGCATTTAATGATGTCGTTAACATCAAAGTAACAATTGAACTTAAAATTATTTTTTGCATCTATTTCCCTTTATGGTTAGTTTTTTAAATTCTAGCAGAGAAACTATTTAGTTACGATTGAAAAAGAAAGATTTTCAATCTCTTTGTGTAGTTTTATAAAGCTATTAAGCTCAGCTAGGGTTAAATCATCAATTAATTGTAACTCTTTTTTGGAATAATCTTGATCAAGACCTTTATAGAAAAGATTAAAAGCAAGTCCCAATCTTTGACTAAAAGTTTCATTGCGAAGAGGCTCACTTCCACTTAAGAACTTTTTAGCACTTTCGAGTTCCTCTAATGTTACTCCATTTTCAACAAAATCTTTTAGTGTTTTGATAACTAAATTTTTTGCTTTTTCTTCATTTTCAAGTTTTGTTTGTAGATATCCTGTAAAATAACTATGAGATTTATTGATAGATGTATATCCATAAGCAGAGTAAGCAAGTCCATTTTTTACCCTTATTTCCTCCATAAGTCTACTTCCAAAACCACTTCCACCAAGAATAAAAGAAGCTACTTTTGCTTTATAGGTTTCTGTTGCATTATAATCCATTTTAAAATCACTTCCAAAATAGATATAAGCTTGTTCAGTGTTTTTTTTGATTCTTGTTGTTGCTTGTTGTTTAGAAATTTTAATTTTTGGAGTTAAGGTTTCCCCTTGTGAATGAAATAATTTTGTAGTATTTGTTATATCAACTTTAAATTTTTCTAAATCAATTTTTCCGCCAACGACAATAATAAGATTATTGAGATTTAAAACTTTTTTTATTTGTTGTTTTACCTCTTGAAGATTAATTGTTTCAATTGATGTAATTTCACCATTGCTACTATTTTCTAAAAGTGTATTTTTCCAGATTATCTTATTAAGATTTTTTCTTGCTACATCATCAAAATCATTTTCTTTTTGTTTTAATTTACTTATTTGAAGATTTTTAATTTTTAATAAAGTGTCTTCCGTTAGATTTGGATCTTTAAGAAGTTGATTGAGAAGTTTTAAAGATTGTTCGTATTCACTTACTAAACAACTTATCTCTATAACAAAAGTTTCAAAACCATTGCTACTATGAAGGGAAATTGCTCGATTTTCTAACTTACTAGCAAAAACAATAGCGCCATCTTTTTTTGTTCCCTCGTTGAGAATTTTTGAAGTAATTGTTGTTAAGCCACTTTTATTACCATCTAGCATAGAGCCACTATTTTTAAAAATTAGTTGAAGATTAAAAATTGGTAAAGTTTCACTTTTTTCAAATATTACAGGAATTTCCATCCCCTTGATATTTAAAGTATCTATGGTTGCTGCCATTATTGTTCCTTGAGTTAAAGTTATAAAAAAGATAAACTGGAAAATTTTATTCATAGTATTTTTCTAAAATATTATATGCTGTGTCTCTTTTTGCAGGATTTTCACCAATATCTTTTATAAGTTTTATCATCTCGTTTTGATTCATTCTATTTGTTGCTCCTGCTGCACTTACAACATTTTCTTCCATCATTGTGCTTCCAAGGTCATTTGCCCCAAATTTTAAAGCCATTTGCCCAATATAACTTCCTTGAGTTACCCAGCTACTTTGGATGTTTTGAAAATTATCAAGATAAAGTCTTGCAACCGCTAGAAGTCTGAGATATCTATTTGAACTTTGTGGTGGAATATAGAGTTCCTCGGCTAGTTTTGTATGAGCTGATTGGAAACTCCACATTATAAAAGCTCTAAATCCACCAGTTTCATCTTGTAATTCTCTTATTTTTTCCCAATGCTCGATAATTTGTTTATCAGTTTCGATAGTTCCAAACATCATTGTAGCGGTTGATTTTATGTCATTTAAATGAGCTAGCCTATGAACCTCAAGCCACTCTTTCGTATCCATCTTTTTAGGTGCAATAATATCTCTAACTTTATCATTGAGTATCTCAGCACCAGCTCCAGGAATAGATGATAAACCTTTATTTTTAAGTCTTATCAGAACTTCTTCAACACTAATTTTTGATAATTTAGCTATAAAATCTATTTCAATTGAACTAAATCCATGAATTGTCACTTGTGGATATTTTGTGTGAATATGATCAACCAACTCTTCATACCATTCAATTTTAAGTTTAGGATGAACACCACCTTGAAATAATATTTGTGTTCCACCAATTTCAAGTAACTCATCTATTTTTTGATCTATATCTTTATGGGTTAATACATAAGCATCATCATCTTTTGCATGCCTATAGAAAGCACAAAATTTACAATCAACCCAGCAGATATTGGTATAATTTATATTTCTATCAACAACAAATGTCGTTATTTTTTCAGGATGAATTTCTTGTTTTCGTTCACTTGCCATTAGGCTTAAATCCAATAAAGAAGTATTTTGAATCAAATCCAAGGCCTCTTCATTTGTCAATCTTTTAAAATTTTTATTTTTCATAATTATATTCACTCATTCACTAAAATGATGTACCTAAACTAAATTCAAAGCTAGATGTTTTATCGGTTGGATCTGGACTTATTGCTCTACTAAAGATAAATTGGAGTGGACCAACAGGTGATTGCCATTCTACAAGCCCCCCATAACCAGCTTTTGTAATTTCTGTAAAGTTATTTTCTCCAATCATTCCATAATCAAAAAATAAACCCCATCTCATATTTGCTTTTGGTATCATTGGAAAACTCAGCTCAAATGTATTTGTAAGATATCTTGTGTATGGATGAGTTTCATCCTCTGGTTGAAATGCATAAGATTGATATCCTCTAACACTTGTAGGCCCACCCAAATAAAATGTTTTTCCTTCTGGAACTTTACCCAAGTCTTGAAGAATTTTAAGAGTTGTTTTGTATCTAAAAATTGCATCATAATCTATTAAATCATTGAATCCATAGAAATATTTAAGAGTTGCTGTGTTAAGAAGATATTTTGCATTCCCACCAAGTCCAGCAAATTGTAAGCTTTCACTAGCAATTATTCCTCGTCTTGGGGTATAAAAACTATCCGTATTATTAAAGTTTATATATGGTGTAATTGAGCTTGTTAAATAATTTGTATTAGCCGCTGTATTAATACTATAAGTCACAATACTTTTGTCAAGAGCATAGATTGCTCCAACTCTTACATGTCTTCCAATACTTCTTCCTACTCCAATACTTCCTCCAGCTACATCTGTTGTTTTATCTCCAGTTATAAGATCATCTGTTGAGGCTTCGATAATTGATTGGTCTTTGTAAATACTAAAGCTTCCATTGTAGATTCCATCATTTAAAGCCGGATTACTTAGTGATAGTTTTGCTGTATCTTTTTTGCTTGAGTGATCAAGTGAAAATCCTAAATCAAGTCCACTTCCAAAAATATTTTTATCATTTACACTAGCATTGATCATCCAACCATCATAGCTTCCATAACCACCACCAAAAATTAAATTCCCAGTTGGTGCCTCACTTACTTCGACGATTAAATTCATAAGATTCGGAGAAACTTTTCTTTGCTTAATTTCTGCTTTTTGGAAAAATCCAGTTCGATTTAATGCCCCTTTAGAGTCTTCAAAATCAGTTAGACTGAAAAGATCTTTTGGAGCTAGGTAAACATTTCGTCTGATTACTCTATCAAGCGTTCTTGTATTTCCTGTTATAATTACATCATTGATGTAAACTTTTTCACCTGGTGTTACATTGAAAATGATATCAGCTGTTTGATTTTCTTTATTTTTTTTAATATCATAGTTTACTTCAGCAAATGCATACCCTTTATTTGCAATCTTAGTTTTAATGAATTCAACATCTTTTCTCAATAAATTGATATTGAATACTTTATTTTTTTGTTCTTTAATTCCAGCCATGAGTTCATCAAGAGGTACAATTGTTTCATCTGTGTAGATGATAATATCGTTTAATTTATATTTTGGGCCTTCTTGAATTGAAAAATCAATCTCAGCTGTATTTGTATTGAAGTCAATTTTTGAAAAACCACTATCAACCTTAGTATCTAGAAAACCATTTTGTAGGTAAATATCTTTGATTCGATAGCTATCATACTCAACTTGATTAAATTGCATTACTCCATCACTATGACCAAACCACCAAGAGATAGTATCCTCCTCTTTGTTTGCAGTATTTTCAATAAATTGCTCTTTTCCTAATTTTTTTGCACCAAGATAGTTTATTTTTTTGATGATTACTTCGGTACCTTTGTTGATTATGAATTTTACTGTCATATTTTGAGGAGTTAAAAAAGTTTTTTCTATCTCTATTACAGAATTAATATATCCCTCTTTTTTAAGTTCAGCTAACAAAATAGTTTTAGCCTCATTAATTCGTTTTTCTGTGTACATAGAGCCTTTTTTGATTTTCATCATTTTGTGAAGCTCTTTTAGATCTTCCTCTCTTGTTTTGTATCCATTTATTTCAATATTAACAATAAAAGGTTTTTCTATAAAATTTATATTAATTGTATTGTTGTCATCTATAACATCAATATTGCTAAAATATCCCATTTTATAGAAATTTTTAATTACTTGATTTAAGTCGTCTTTGTTTGAATTTATCATTTCGAATGCAAGTTTTTCTGATATTTGAGTCAGGCCATTGAGTTTTATCTCTTGGTTGGATCCTGCATATGAAATTGTGGACACTAATAATATAGAAAATAATCTTTTCAAGTTTTTCCCCGTTATAAAAATAGGTTGGAGTATATCCTAAAGATCATAATAGTAACTTAATGTAAACTTGATACCAATTTGGGATTAAACTACTATAAGATAAAATTCAAAAAAAAACGAGGAATGTAAAGTGAAAATAGGAATAGTTGGTTTAGGATTAATGGGTGGTTCTTTGGGAAAAGCTTTGAGAAAATATAATCTTGTTTCAACACTTGTTGGCTACGATCACAATTCCTATCATCAAAAAGAGGCTATAGAACTTGGATTGGTTGATGAGATAGTGGAGATTGAACAACTTGTGAAATGCGATATGATAGTACTTTGTATTCCTGTTGATGCAATTATCACTTTTTTGCCCAAATTGATTGGATGTGCTCATCATAATACCACGATTATTGATTTTGGAAGCACAAAAGAGATGATAGTTCAAAGTATTCCAAAAGAACTCATTAGTAATTTTATTCCAGCACATCCAATGACAGGAACTGAAAGATTTGGTCCAAGTGCAGCCATTGATGGACTCTATGAAAATAAAACAATGGTTTTATGTAATCTTGAAAATGCAGGAGAAATACATAAAGATAGAGCAATTAAAATATTTGAAACTTTAAAAATGAAACTTATTTTTATGAATGCTAAAGAACATGATATTCATGCATGTTATATGTCTCATCTTCCTCATGCCATCTCTTTTGCATTGGCAAATATGGTGATGAATCATGAATCTCCAGGAGATATTATTTCTCTTGCTGCTGGTGGATTTAAAGATATGAGTAGAATCGCAAAAAGTTCTCCAAATATGTGGAGTGATATTTTTAGACAAAATAGAATAAATTTATTAGAAAGTTTAAATATTTATGAACAACAAATAGTAAGTCTTAGAAAAATGCTAGAAGATGAAGAGTATAAAAATATACAACAATGGATGGAGAAATCAAATACTTTACATGACATTCTTTAAAACTAAAGATTTATTTTAATAATGATAGATGAACTGTACTTAGATATTAATTATTCATATATTGGATGGGCTCTTAAAGTAAAATTTGGATAAAATTAATAATATGAAAGTATTATTTTAGAAAAAACCTAAGGAAATTGATGATAAAAATAGCATTAATAGGACAACCAAATGTTGGCAAAAGCTCATTATTTAACAGAATAGCGAAAAAAAGAGTAGCAATAGTTAGTGATTTGGCTGGGACTACAAGAGATGTAAGGAGACGAGAAGTAAAAATTCTTAACCGTGAAGCTATGATGCTTGATACAGGTGGGATTGATGATACAAATGATGCAATATTTTCAAATGTAAAAAGAAAAGCAATTGAAACGGCGAAAGAGGCTGATATTATTCTTTTTATGGTTGATGGGAAAAAAATTCCTGATGAGAAAGATAGTGAACTTTTTTATGCACTTCAACGACTTGGAAAAAATTTAGCACTTGTGGTAAATAAAATCGATAACGATAAAGAGAAAGAAAATCTTTGGGAGTTTTATAGTTTTGGGATAGATGAGGAGCGAATGTTTCCAATTTCAGTAACTCACAATCGAGGAACTGTAAGATTATTTGAGTGGCTTCATGAACAACTTCCTATGAGTGAAGAGGAGATTTTAGCAAATGAAATCGCTCTCAATAAAGAGGATGAGGAAGATGAAGATTTTAGTGAAAACGAGAAAACACCACGAAGAAAAAGAAAAGAACAAGAGGTTATAGTAAAAAAAGAGATTGATCCAAATCATATCAAAATAGCGATTATTGGAAAACCAAATGTTGGGAAAAGCTCTATTTTAAATGCAATTATTGGAGAAGAAAGAAGTGTCGTAAGTCCAATAGCTGGAACCACAATAGATCCAGTTGATGAAACATTTATTTATCAAGATAAGAAAATCACTTTCGTTGATACAGCAGGTTTAAGACGAAGAGGAAAAATTCTTGGAATTGAAAAGTATGCTTTGATGAGAACAGAAGATATGCTTAAGCAATCAAATATAGCTCTTGTTGTTCTTGATGCGAGTGTTCCAATAGCTGATCAAGATGAAAAAGTTTCTGGACTTGTTGATAAATTTGGTTTGGGTGTGATTATTATCCTTAATAAATGGGATGAAAATATGGATACTTACGAAAAAGTAACAAAAGAAGTAAGGGATAGATTTAGATTTTTGTATTATGCTCCAATTATGGCAATTTCTGCAAAAACTGGACGAAATATTGACAAGCTTAAAGATAAAATTATTACTATTTTTGAAAATTACAATAAACGAATCTCCACCTCTGTCTTAAATGCAACGATTAAAAAAGCGATTCAAAGACATGCGCTTCCAAGCCCAAATGGAAATAGATTAAGAATATATTTTGCAACACAATTTAATACAAATCCTCCAACAGTGGCACTTGTAATGAATAAACCATCAATGCTTCACTTTAGTTATAAACGATACCTTATCAATATTTTAAGAGAATATCTTGATTTTGAAGGTGTTCCTATCCGTATTGTTGCTAGAAAAAAAGGGGAACGAATTGATGATGATGAACTTAATGTTGTTTATCAAGAGTTGATGGTTCCAAAAGAGCTTTATATCGAAAGCGATGATGGCTTTGAAGATGATGACTTCTATGACGATGATGAAGAGTATATTGATGATGAATATGAAGATGGAGAGTAGGGGATAGGTTTTGTATGGAAATCCTAAAAAAAGAGCTTGAAGAACTCTATAAAGAGAAACTCAAGATTGAAAATAAAATCAAACATCTTGAAGAGAAAATAGAAAAAAACTCCGTCTTCTCTTTTGTTTTAAAAGATAGTATCTATATCCCTACAAAAAATCTCTCCACGCCACTTATAAATGAACTAAAAAACTTAGCCATTTTTCCAAATCCACAAATCAAAATATTACAAAATTTACGCAAACCTATTTACAATATTCCCACAAAGATTTTTGCTTTTGAGCTTAAAGAGAATATTTTAAAACTTCCACGAGGGCTTATGCGAGATCTGATAACTACTTTAAATAATGTAAAGATTAAATATCAAATAAAAGATGAGAGATTTGAGAAAAAAGAGGAGTTTCCAACTTTAAAATTTAATTTGAGAGATGAACAAAAAACATCTATTGAAGTGATTAAAAAGAAAGATTTTTCGATTTTTGTAGCACCTCCAGGATTTGGTAAAACTCTGATAGCTTCGCAGATGATATCGCTTAGAGGTGTAAATACTCTTGTAATAGTCAATAAAAATATATTACTTGATCAGTGGATCGAGAGATTTAAAGAGTATCTTGGATTAGAAAAAGATGAGATAGGAATCTTGGGAAAAAGTAAAAATACTCTTAATAATCGTCTGGATATTGCAACCATACAAAGTTTAAAAAACAATCCACAAATAATTCAAAATTACTCTTTTGTGATAGTTGATGAGTGCCATCATATTCCGGCACTTACTTTTGAAAATATTATTAAATCATTTTATGGTAAATATATTCTAGGACTTAGTGCAACACCAAATAGAAAAGATGAGATGGAGCCGATACTTTTTCAGCAACTTGGAAATATCTCTTACGAAATAAAATCTCAAAAAACGAATAAAAAAATAGTAGAGATTATTAAAAGTGAATTTGAGAGCGAATGTGATAATTTTGGTGATTTAATAAATCAGATTATTAATAATGATGAACGAAATCAACTTATAATAGAGCAAATCAAACTCCATAAAAAAAGAAAAATTCTTATCTTAACAGATAGAATTGAGCATATCAATAATCTTACCTTCTTGCTGGATAAAGAAAAAATTACCTATGTTGCAATTCATGGAAGTTTGAATAAAAAAGAGAAAGAGAGAAATTTACAACTTATTGAAGATTCTAGTGTAGTTCTTGCAACCTCCTCTTATTTTGGTGAGGGGATAGATTTCCCCCATCTTGATACGATTATTTTTGCAACACCAATATCATACAGTGGACGACTTATTCAGTATCTTGGAAGAATAGGGAGAAAAGGGGATGATTGTTTAGCTCTTGATATTTTAGATGTAAAGAATAATTTTGCAAAGGGCACTTTTAATAAACGAAAAGAGGGATACCGCGCTCTTCATTATAAGATAAAGTTTTAAAATTAAAGAGATATCTCATACAATTCATGATAAATTTGTATAAGATTTTAAAAATGAATATTTAACGCTTGATATGGTTGATGAACCAGCGAAATTTATCGCCAATTTTATAGATTACTTAAATCTTTTAGTGTTGCAATATTTGCAGCTAATTTATTTGTTACTTCTAAAAATTCCAATTCATCAATACTGTCAGCAACTATTCCGGCACCTGCTTGAAATATAATTGTATTGTCTTTAATAAGTGATGTTCTAATTGTTATAGCACTATCCATGTTACCATCGAACCCAAAGTAAGCAATACTTCCGCTATAAAAACTTCTTTTAATTCCTTCAAATTCTGCAATCAATTCCATGGCTCGTATTTTTGGAGCTCCAGTCATCGTACCAGCTGTAAAAACAGAAGCAAATAAGTCAAACATATCGTATTTGCCATCTAATTCTGACTCAACATCGCTTACGAGATGCATAACATGAGAATATCGTTCAACTCTCATTTTATCAGTAACTTTGACAGTTCCAATTCTAGAAACTCTTCCAACATCATTGCGTCCCAAGTCTATAAGCATAACATGCTCTGCTAATTCTTTAGGATCATTTAGAAGTTCATGCTCCATTTCTAAATCTTTTACAATTGTATTTCCTCTTTTTCTAGTTCCAGCAATTGGTCTTAAGAGTATTTTGTTATCCTTTAATCTTACCATAACTTCAGGGCTACTTCCTGCTATTGCAAAATCTTCATATTCAAGTAAAAAAAGATAAGGAGATGGGTTTTTACTTCGTAAAGCCCTATAAAAACTAAGGGTATCTATTTCAACTTTTTGAGTATATCTATTTGTCATTAAGATTTGAAAGACATCTCCGCTTCTTATCATCTCCTTTGATTTTTTAACCATATTGAAGAAATCTTCTTTTGTGTGCGCAAATTTTCCCTCATTCAATAGGGTGGCTTTTTTTAGTGGTAAATATACGCTTCCTTCTTGAATAGCTTGCTCAATAATATCTAGAAAATGGAAGAAAGGCCTATATGATGTAACAAGAGTTAATTTAGAATTTTTATGAGAATATCCAAGGACTATTTTTGGACGAATGAGATCAAAATCTGCTATTTTGATCTCATCTTTAAGATTCGACATATATTTTTTTAGAGTTGGTTCAAATTCTTTAACCATATCATATCCAACATTTCCTATGAAGCCATCAATTAATTCAATACCTAACTTATTAGATAATTCTTTATATGCTGATGTATTTAAATTGTTGTAATACTCTTTAAGAAATACAAAAGGGTTATTATCTATTTTGTGTTTTAGTCCACTTTCATCAATATAATGGCTAGTCTCATCTTGATGAATAACTCTTTCTCTGGCGCCAATGATAATGTAACTAAAATTTCCATCACTGCTATTAATGGAAGATTCAAAGAGAAATTTAATCTCATTTGGAAAAATTTCTTCTATTTTTTGATAAATTGAAACAGGAGTAAATTGATCTAAAAAAAGTTGTTTCGATAAGAAGTCAATCATTATTTATCTTTAGGGATAAAAGCACTTGGATTGATCTCTTGTCGTATCTTAATAAGATCTTCAAGTGCCTGATCTTTTGTTTTATAACTACCTACAAGAAGCTTAGAATATTCTTTTCCATCTTTATCAAGTTTTTGTAGAGTATATTGAAAATTATTTTTTTGAAGTTTTTCAATCAAAGCTTTATCAGGAGCATTTGAAAATACACCAATTTGAATATAAAAAGGTTCAGTTGAAACTTGAATATCTTTTGATATTTTACTAGATGTAGTTTTTACTTCTTTTCCAATTTCCGGTTTTGGTGTATCAAATTTTTTAATAATATCTTTTTTTAACTCTTTTTGAGCTTTTGGTTTTATTAGTGTTTCTTTAATGATGATAGATTCTTTGATTGTTGCTTTTTGTGTCTGAATATTTGGTTTTTCTATCTTTTTGGGTTCAATATTTTGTTCAGTTAAAACGGTAACTGCTTCCTGATCTTTTGCGATACCAAAAATATCCTCTTCACCTTGTTTTGCACTTTCTGATTGAATACTATTTGTCTCTGGTTGAATAACTTTATCAGCTTCTAATATTTGAGTATCATTCTTATCGATTGGTTGGATAGAATTTATATTTTGAATTTCATTTTCCATTTGTTTTTCATTAATTGGAGTATTGTTTTCTTCAAAAGCAATACCACCTTTGGGTTCTGAAATAATTTTAATCGTAACAATAGTGATAAGAAATAACAATACAAGAATAAATCCTAAAAGAATATATTTTTGTTTATTAGATGCATTTTTATTTAACCTAATATCATCAAGCTCTTGATAATTTATTATGAATTCTGGTTCTTCATTTTTGTATCTATCGCTTGCTTTGGTGTATGATTGAGTTTTTTGTGACATCAATTCTTCTTTTTGTCTTTCAAGTTCAGCTCTTTCTTGCTCGATTTCTAAATTTCTTAAAAACTTTTCATCATTAATTTGCATAGGAAACCTTTAACTTTTAGTATGTACTTTTTATATAAACTACAAATTTACTTGCTAACTCTTCAAGTTCTTTGCTTATTTTTTCTTGAAGTTCAGTATTATTGATATCATCTAAAATATCTGCTATTTTATTTGCAATTAATTCAAATTCAGCCTCTTTCATCCCTCTGCTTGTAAGTGCTGGTGATCCAATTCTAACACCACTTGTCACAAATGGACTTCTAGTTTCTCCTGGAACTGTATTTTTATTAACAGTGATTCCAGCATTTCCAAGAGCTGCATCAGCATCTTTTCCACTAAATGGCTTATTGATAAAGCTTACAAGTACTAAATGATTATCGGTTCCACCACTAACAAGATCATATCCTCTTTTTACAAGAACTTCTCCTAAAACTTTTGCATTTGCTTTTACTTGTTTTGCATAGTCTATCCAAGCTGGTTGTAAGATTTCACCAAATGCTACAGCTTTTGCAGCGATTACATGGACAAGTGGTCCACCTTGAAGTCCTGGGAAAATAGCACTATTAATTTTTTTAGCAATCTCTTCATCATTACACATGATAGCTCCACCTCTTGGTCCTCTTAGCGTTTTGTGAGTTGTTGTGGTAACAACATCAGCATAAGGGAATGGACTCATATGTTCACCAGCTGCAACAAGTCCAGCGATATGCGCAATATCAGCGAATAAAATAGCACCAACACTATCAGCTATCTCTCTAAATTTTTTAAAGTCAATCTCTCTGGCATATGCACTTGCTCCACAAACTATAATTTTTGGTTGAGTGATTTTTGCAATATCCGCAACTCTTTCATAATTTATTCTTCCATCAAGTTCTACACCATAATAAAATGCATGGTAGTTTTTACCAGAAAATGATGGTTTACTACCATGTGTTAAATGTCCACCATGACTTAAATCCATTCCTAAAATTTTATCACCTGCTTGAAGTAGGGCTGCATACACTGCACCATTTGCTTGACTTCCTGAATGCGGTTGAACATTTGCAAAGTTGCATCCAAATATTTTACAAGCTCTGTCTATCGCTAATTGTTCAACTTGATCCGCAAATTCACATCCACCATAGTATCTTTTATAAGGGTAGCCCTCTGCATATTTATTCGTAAATACACTCCCCATAGCTTCCATAACTGCTGGTGATGTAAAATTTTCACTTGCAATCATCTCAAGATGATTTGTTTGTCTATGAAGCTCATTTTCTATCATTCCGAAAACTTCTGCATCTGCTGTTGCTAGATTATTATTACTTAAAAAACTCATTTATAATTCCTTTATTTGATTTAATTTTATTTATTATCTTCTTCGCTATGTAAGTCTATCTCTTTTAAGACAGGTTTCATCGCTGGAAACAATAATACATCTCTTATGCTATGCTCATTTGTAAGCATCATTACAAGCCTATCTATCCCTATCCCTTGTCCCGCAGTTGGGGCCATCCCATAAGAAAGAGCATTTACAAAATCTTCATCCATCTCATGCGCTTCATCATCTCCACACTCTTTGGCTGCCATTTGTCCTTGAAATCTTTCTAATTGATCAAGTGGATCATTAAGCTCACTAAATGCATTTGCTATCTCTTTACCAGCTATAAAAAGCTCAAATCTATCTGTTAAATGAAATTTTTCATCATTTCTTCTAGCAAGTGGAGATATCTCAACTGGATATTCTGTGATAAATGTTGGATTGATAAGTTTGTCTTCAACATACTCATCAAAAAGTTCCCCTTGAAGTTGTCCAAGATTGAGATTTGGCTTTACATTTACATTATTTTCTTTTAAATACGCATAAATTTTTTCAATATCTTCTACGATTTCACTTGGTACTCCACCAATTTCAGTTAAAGATTTGATAAGTGGAATCTCTGTAAATTTTGAAAAATCTATATTGAATTCACCATAAGGCAACACAGTAGGTAACTCTAAATGATCAAATAGGTATTCAAAATACTCTTTTGTAAGAACTATTAAATCTTTATATGTTTTATATGCCCAATAAAATTCAATACTCGTAAATTCAGGGTTATGTGTTGCATCCATTCCTTCATTTCTAAAATTTCTATTGATTTCAAATACAGCTTCAAATCCACCAACTATAAGTCTTTTTAAATAAAGTTCAGGGGCAATTCTTAGATATCTATCAATTCCTAAAGCATTATGATGGGTTACAAAAGGTTTCGCATTTGCACCACCTGCAATTGGATGCATCATCGGTGTTTCAACTTCTAAAAATCCTTTTTCCTCAAAAAATCTTCTTGTAAGGCTAATTACTTTACTTCTTATTTGAAATGTTTTTCGAACCTCACTATTCATGATAAGATCAAGATATCTTTGTCTATATCTTAGTTCCTTATCTGCAAGACCGTGATATTTTTCAGGAAGTGGTGAAATTGCTTTTGTAAGTATTCTTACTTTATTTGAATGAAGTGAAAGTTCCCCATGACCAGTTACAAATGGATAGCCCTCAATTTCTACAATATCGCCTACTTCTATATTTTTCTTGAATACTTCATTATAAAAATCACCTTCAAGATTATCTCTTGCGATATAAATCTGTAACATACCACTCTCGTCTTCAATTTTAATAAAGCTAGCTTTACCCATAAGTCTATAAAATTTAATTCTTCCAGCAACTATGTATATTCTGTTTTCGCTTCTTTTGTTTTCAAGCTTCTCAACATCACTATTGATATTTAAAAATTTTTCAATTGAAGTATTTCTATTTGATTCATTTGAATATGGATTAATGCCTATATCTCTTAAATTATTGGCTTTTGTTATTCTTTGTTGTATAAATTTATTGGTAAACAATATCTCTTTTCCTTCATTTATTTTTTTAAATTAGTAGTTTCTGTACTATTTAATTGATTTTTTACAGTTTCCTGCAGATCTTCGTTTTTGATCTTCATTATGTACCCACCACTACTTACAAGAAGGGGATACATAAAACTTTTTGTTTTTAAATTTTCCATTTTTTTATTAATTATTTCAACATTTGATAGTGCAAATATTATGACAGAAAAAAGTAAAAAAACTTTTCCTGCTCCAAATGAAAATCCAAGAGCTCTATCAAATATTCCTAAACCACTTAATGAAAACATTGTGCTAAGGGCAATACCTGCAAAATAAGCTAGAGTCCAAATTAATGATAAAGAGATGATAAAACCAATAAAGAGCATAGTGTTTGGATTTTCAATATGAATAATTGCATCAATTATGCCACCTACATTCGAAGAGATTCTCGAAGCAATAAATACACCACCTATAATTCCAAATATAGCAAATAGTTCTCGTATAAATCCTCTTAAAAGTCCTTTTAAACCTAAAAATATTATTAATCCAAGAATAATAATATCAAAGCCACTAAAATTTTCCATATTTCCACCATTTGTTGAATTTTTGTGGATTATTATAGCTTTATTTAGATAAAATAAACTTTATGATTAATAGATACAAAACTAAAAAAATATATGTAGGTAATGTTGCTATAGGGGGTGATGCCCCAATTAGCGTTCAGTCAATGACTTATACAAAAACACAAGATGTTCAAGCAACAGTTGAGCAGATTAAATTACTTCATTTTGCTGGAGCAGATATAGTGAGAGTCGCAGTTCCTGATATGGAGGCTGCATTTGCTCTAAAAGAGATCAAGCTACAAACTTCCTTACCGATAGTTGCTGATATACATTTTAATTATAAATTAGCACTTGAAGCAGCTAAGTGGGTAGACTGTATTCGATTTAATCCTGGAAATATTGGGGAACAAAACAGAATTAGAGAGATAGTTAAAGCTTGTAAAGAAAGAGCTCTCCCTGTTAGAATCGGAGTAAATTGTGGTAGCCTAGAAGCGCAATTTGAAGATAAATATGGACAGAGTGCAAAAGGGATGGTTGAAAGTGCTCTTTATAACATTAAATTTTTGGAAGATTTAGATTTTACAGATATAAAAGTGAGTCTGAAAGCAAGTGATGTTGAGAGAACCGTGGATGCTTATAGAATGCTTCGTCCTTTAAATGAATACCCATTTCATTTGGGTGTAACTGAAGCTGGAACACTTTTTCATAGTACAATTAAATCTTCTATTGCACTTGGAGCACTTTTGCTTGATGGAATAGGGGATACACTTCGAGTATCTATTACTGGTGAACTTGAAAAAGAGATAGAAGTTGGTCGTGCAATCCTAAAAGATGCTGGTGTTATTAAAAATGGAGTTAATATTATCTCTTGTCCAACTTGCGGAAGAATAGAAGCTGATCTTGTGAGTGCAGTAGCTGAAGTTGAAAAAGCTACAGCACATATCACTACACCTTTAAATTTATCTGTAATGGGATGTGTTGTAAATGCTATTGGGGAAGCAAAAAGTGCTGATGTTGCTATCGCTTATGGAAATGGAAGTGGTTTGATTATTAAAAAAGGGGAAGTGATAGAGAAACTTCCTACTGATAAATTATTAGCTAGATTTTTAGAAGAGGTTGAAAAAGAAGCTTTGAGACAAAGTAATGAAAATTTATAAAGCCTAGATAAAAAATCTAGGCTTTATAAGTGAGAAAAAAATAAAATTAATTATTTTGCACAAAATGCAGCTTTAACTTGTCCAAATTTTTGTTTTGTTTTTTTATCTAATTCTGTAGGAGTGTAAAAATTATCTACAGGATTACATTCATTCATCCATGTTTCAATTCCATAGATTTTTACAGTTTTAAATCCCATTTGTCTGAATGCTTGAGCCTCAATAGCTGCTCTTGATGCTGTATTACAAACTACAATTATATTGTCTTTTATAAATTTATCATTATCATCCAATACTATACTTTCTAAAGCTTTTTCAGGAGTCTCTCTTCCAATTCTTACTGAACCAGCAATTCTCGCAGCTTGCCATTCAACCATTTCTCTTACATCTACAACAGCCCAATCTTTTGAAGCTAATGCGGCTTTAACTTCGTCAGTTGATGCAATTTCTCCATTTTTCTTTGCATTATCTTTTAATGCATGTGTTAATTTTTTATAATCAACGAATCCCTCTGCACTCGCAACACCAAAACATAAACTAGCAGCTAAAATTACTTTTCCTAATTTCATATAAAAACCCCTTATTTTAAATTAATTTTTTTTCATAACTTCTCAAAGTTAATTTTGAAGTATAACATCAAAAAGAAGAAATAATCAAGTTTTTTTAAAAAAAATATTAAAAAATGATATAAGTTTATATAATAATATAATAATAATAATTCCCTATTATATAAGTTTTTATAAGTATAATTTTAGTCATTAAGATAATTTATAGTAAGATTTTGATTAAGTTATAAAAAAGAAAAGAAGGAATTTAAAATGGAGTGTGAGTTTCCAACGGTTAATACACCAAAAAGTGAATTTAAGGAGATATTTCAAAATACGAAAACTATAGCAATAATTGGTTGTAGTCCGGATGCTTCAAAAGCTAGTAATAAAGTAGCTTCCTATCTAATAGAAAATGGATTTACCGTGTTACCAGTCTATCCAAAAGAGGATTTTATTCTTGGACAAAAAGTTTATAGAAGCTTGAGTGATATTGAGGTTAATGTTGATTTAGTAGATATTTTTAGAAAACCTGATGTTATTGCAAGTGTTGTAGATGAAGCTATTCAAAGAGGTGATGTGAAATGTGTATGGTCTCAATTGGGTCTTGTAAATAATGCAGCAATGGAAAAAGCTGAGAAACATGGGATAAAAGCTGTGCAAAATTTTTGTACAAAAATTGAACATATGATGATTAAAGAAGATTAGAAATTACATCATCAAAAATAAACTAAAATAATTGCAAATTATTTTAGTTTACATGTCGGATTTGTTTGTAAGGTAAGTGTTGCTATTGATCCGTTGATTCCATCTTTTCTATTATTTATCGTAATATCGCCACCAATTGCATCTGCAGCACTTTTTGCCAAAAACAATCCCAAACCAGCACCTTGTTCTTTACCAAGTCTTTTGAATGGAGCAAATAGGTCAACACCCTCATCGATACCAATACCTTCATCAATCACTTCAATAACAACTAACAAATTGATTTTGTATATTTTAACAATAATTGTTTTTCCATTAGGGGTAAATTTTATCGCATTTTGAACAAAATTTTGAAGAATTTGATTTAGAAGAGTAGGTTGAATAATTGTAATAAATGTTTCAATATTACATAATAATTCTAATTTTATTTTTTTCTCATTGGATAAAAGTCTATAATTATTTACACGATTTTCAACAAATTTTACAACATCTACTTCTGTTGGGTTTTCAAATTGTGCACCTTCTTGTCGACCAACATCTAAAATAGAGCTAACCATTTTATCCATACCATTTATTTCATTAATAAATAATCTTAATGTTTCTTCATATTTTTCAGGATCCCTCTTCTTTAGAAGCATAACTTCACTTTTTAGTTTCATAACTGCCAATGGAGTTTTAAGCTCATGTGCAGCACCAATAAATAATTCTTTTTGATATTTAACATACATTTCTATTTTTTTTGTAAGATTATTGATGGAATTGGCAAGAGGGTGAAATTCAACAGGAAGTATTGTTGGTTCTATTCTCACTAAAGAATTTTCATTCATGTGAGATAATTTTTGTGTGATATTTAGGATAGGGGCAAGGAGATTTTTAGAAACGGCTAAAGCATAAAGTACAACCATTACGAGTCCACCTAGAGATAAAATAAAAACATTATTAAATATTTTTCTTAACATTTCATCGGTATTATTTACATTTTTTGTTATTTTAATAAAACTTTGTTTTGATTGTTCAAAAGGATAAAGTAACTCTATGAAATGATCTTTATCTTTATGATATTCTCGAAAACTATACTCTTGTAAATTTTGGATTTTTACTAAGCTAACTGTTAATTTATCTTCTGTAATAAATTGTAAATTTTGATGATTAACGATATTTTGAATACTAGCTTGTTGAATAATGTTTGCTTTTTTTAAAAGATTATCTGTTATTTCCCCATAGAGTGTAGCTTTAGTAAAGCCATAAAACATAAAAGATATTATGACTATAAATAATGAAGTAGCAATAATAAGTTTTTTAGAAAACTGTTCATAAATACTCTTAGTGCTATTCATTATTAAAAATTCTTCATATAAAGATTATTCTTCTATGTATTCATTCTCTTTTGGCGGATAACAAAATCTATATCCTCTTCTTCTAATAGTTTCAATCGTTGAAATATTAAGAGGTTTATCCATTTTTTGTCTAATTTGATTGATTGCAACTTCAATAACATTTGGAGTTACAAGCTCTGGTTCTTCCCAAATAGCATCCAAGAGTTGTTCTTTTGAAACAATTTGATCTCTATGTCTAGCAAGATGAGTTAGTACCTCAAAAGGTTTTCCTTTTAACTCAATTTCAACATCGTTGTAAGTGATTTTTTCCTCATCTGGATTGATAGTAAGAGCATCAATTTTAATTGTACTTGTACCACCAAATCTAAGTCTACATTCAATTCTAGCAAGTAAAACATCAAAATCAAATGGTTTTTTAATATAGTCATCAGCACCAGTTTTAAGAGCTTTTATTTCACTTTCTTTATCATCTCTTGCACTAACTATAACAACAGATGTTCTAGAACTTCTATTTTTGACAATTTTTGTCAACTCAATTCCATCGCCATCTGGAAGCATCCAGTCGGTTAAAACTAAATCATAATTCCTTATGTCTATAAAATACTCCGCATCCTTAAAATTTTCTGCTACATCAACTTGATATCCAAAATCTTGTAAACCCTCTTGAAGTGTTCTGTTTAATGTACTTTCATCTTCCACTATTAATATTCTCATAAGTATATCCCTTTATATAATTTTTTATTCAAATTTTAAAATTGGAGTATAACATAAAAAAAAGATATTTTAAAGAGTTTTTAAGTTAATAATTAAAGTTTTTGATTATTATAAGGTATGTTAAGATAAAATTGGAGAATTTTTATAACAATTAAGGAAAAAATATGACAAATCAAAAAATAGTTTTAAGTGTTTTTGTTGCTATGCAACTTTCGGTGATGAGTTTGTTTGCTACGACTGATAAAATTTTAGCAACAGTTGGCAATCAAAACATTACTAAAGAAGATGTTAATATTGTACTGAAAGGGCAAAATTTATCTTATGATAAATTAAAAGAGAAAGATCAGCAAAATATCATAAACCAACTTATTGATAGAAAAATTTTAAGTATGATAGCTTATAAAACAGATATCATTAACAGTAAACTTTATAAGGAAACATTAGAGAAGGTAAAGCAAGATTTGGCATTGCAATTATGGATGTCTAATATGGCAAAAACAGTCCAAGTTTCAGAAGCTAGTATGAAAAATTATTTTGATGCTAATAAAGAAAAATTCAAAAAACCTTTAGAATTAAAAGCAAGGCATATTTTAGTTAAATCTCAAAAAGAAGCTAAAGATATTATCGCATCTTTGAGTAAAGCGAAAGATTTAAAAGCAGAATTTATAAAGATGGCAAAAATAAAATCAACAGATGGAGCAGCTACAAATGGTGGGGATCTTGGTTGGTTCACATTAGATAAGATGATACCAGAATTTAGCTTAGCAGCATCATCACTTAAAGTAGGGGCAATCACAGAAGAACCCGTCTCTACAACTTTTGGATATCATGTGATTTACCTTGAAGACAAAAAGGAATCAGCATTACTTGAATACAATGAAATTAAAAATGATATAAAACAATTTTTATTAAATGATCAGTTTAATAAACAAGTTGAACATATTATTAAAGTAGAAAAGCCAAAATTAAATATTCTAATTAAAAAATAAAAGGGATTAAAATGAGTATCTTAAATATTGTAAATGCAGGTGTTTTAACAGGTAGCGAAGCAAAAAAAGTTTTTGATTATGCAAAAGAGAATAATTTTGCAATTCCAGCAATGAATGTGGTCAACACAGAAACAGTGAATGGTCTTTTGGAAGCGGCGGCGAAAGTAAATTCTCCAGTGATTTTACAGTTTTCAAATGGGGGAGCTCAGTTTTTTGCAGGAAAAGGATGTAAAGCTCCTAATGCTGCTGTTTTAGGTGGAATTAGTGGTGCACAACATATTCACATGATGGCAAAAGCTTATGGTGTACCTGTTATTTTACATACAGATCATGCTGCAAAAAAGCTTCTCCCGTGGATAGATGGACTTATAGAAGCAGGGGAACAATATTTTAAAGAAACAGGGCGACCACTATTTACTTCACATATGCTTGATTTAAGCGAAGAGAGCATGGAAGAGAATCTTGATATTTGTGTAGAGTATTTCACTCGAATGGCAAAATTAGACATGATGATAGAGATAGAGCTTGGGATTACAGGTGGTGAAGAAGATGGTGTTGATAATAGTGATGTTGATAATTCTTTACTTTATACACAACCAAGTGATGTATTGTATGCATTTGAGAGATTAAACGCAATTGGTCCAAATTTTACAATAGCAGCTTCTTTTGGAAATGTCCATGGTGTTTATAAGCCGGGAAATGTTGTCCTTAAACCAATTATTTTAAATAATTCGCAAAAATATATAGAAGAAAAACTTGATATAGAAGCAAAACCTGTCAATTTTGTATTTCATGGGGGAAGTGGAAGTTCTGAGTCTGAAATTAAAGAAGCTATCTCGTATGGTGTAATCAAAATGAATATAGATACGGATACACAATGGGCATTTTGGGATGGTGTAAGAAAATTTGAAAAAGTAAATCATGATTATCTTCAAGCTCAAATTGGAAATCCAAATGGAGAAGATAAGCCAAATAAAAAATATTATGACCCTAGAGTTTGGTTAAGAGAGGGTCAAAATAGTTTAATAGAACGACTTGAGGTAGCATTTAATAATTTAAATTGTACAAATAGATTATAAGTGTAAAAGTTTAGGGGGAAGATATTGTTTTCCCTCTAAAATAATGTTTAATTATTATAGTTTGGAAATTCTAGTTTCCAATACAAAGTAAAGATATTTTTGAGCAAGGATTGTATTTATGCGATTTCCATTGGACTGTGAAAATCAGTTTAGTAAGACATTTCTTTTTTGGTTAAGCAGATTTCTTAGAAATAAAATAACTTCACTATCAAATAGACAAGTTACAAACAAAGATAGACTTGCTGAAATCATACAAGAATTTATTAAAGGTTTTGACTCTATTGATGATTTTAAAAATATTATAAAAGAAGTTAGAAATATTGGAATTAATAGCATCCATGTTTATTATCTACCTTTAGAAAAACTTTATCGTTATCTTATCCGTTTTGGTGCTGGTAGTATGCGTGAAATCGATGAAGAACTTTTAAGTGACTTTCTAGCTAGCGAAACGGCAAATCTATCTGATGCAAGTAAAAAAAACCATAGAATCGCTCTCATCTCTTTTTTTGGATATATAGATAAACAAAATGAAGAGGAAAATGGAAATGCTTATAGATATGGCATTGAACTAAAGAACTGGGGTGGATTAGCTGGAAAAAGTGGATCAAAACTCCCCTCTTTTATGAATAAAGAGGAGGTAAATAGATTTATAAATGCTATTGAAGAGTATCCTTATAGAAATCATATTATAGGTGCAAGAAATCGTTTGATCTTGAAAACTATACTTTACACAGGAATAAGGGTTGGAGAAGCAATCAATATTAAAATAAAAGATTTTATAAAAGATAAAGATGCATTTATGATTCAAGTACGAGGAAAAGGTAATAAACCACGAATTGTTATGATAAAAGAAAATATTATCAAAAATGATTTAATGGTTTGGTTGGATCATAGAACTTGTGACGAGAATTTGTTTTTTTGTAATCAAAAGAACACCAAACTTACACAAGCATACATAGGAAGATTGGTTGAACAAATATTATTAAGTATTGGTATTCGTAAAGAAAAAAATAGTGCTCATATGCTTAGGCATACTTTTGCTACATTACTCTATCAAGAAAGCCATGATTTAATTTTGGTTCAAGAATCACTTGGTCATAGCGATATAAATACCTCAAGGATTTATACCCATTTTGATCAAGCACGGTTACTACGAACAACTGATATATTCTAGGAGGAAAATTATATAATATGAAAAATCAAATAAATATCGTTATTATTGGCTTCTTTCTGTTGTGCAATAACTCTTTTCTAGCTGGTTCTGAATCTATTGTACCAAAACAATGGAGCGAAAATGTAAGTGGTGTCGTTACGAAATTTCACACTACAAAAAAAGAGGTAGCACTAACTTTTGATGCTTGTGGAGGAAGTCAATTTAGTAAGGGTTACGATCGAGAATTGATTGAGTTTTTAATTGCAAATAATATTCGAGCTACTTTATTTTTAAATTATCATTGGATAGATGCAAATATAGATACTTTTAAAGAACTTCAAAAAATTTCGCTTTTTGAATTAGCAAATCATGGAACGAAGCATAAACCTCTTTCTGTCAATGGTAAAAGTATATATGGAATAATTGGAACCAATTCTAAAGAAGAAGTTGTTGAAGAAGTTGAAAACAATAATAAAAAATTTCAATATTTAAATCAAATAAGACCTTTATTTTTCCGCTCTGGAACAGCATATTATGATGAAATTGCCGTTGATATTGTACGAAAAGATTTAGGGATGGAAATTGCTGGTTTTAGTGTAAATAGTGATCAAGGAGCAACTCTTGGTAAGGATGAAATTACAAAAAGAGTTTCAAATGCAAAAAGTGGAGATATTATTATAGGTCATATGAATCATCCAAAAAGCTTTACGGCTGAAGGTTTTATGGAAGGATTGAGAAGCTTAAAAGAAAAAGGTTATAGTTTTGTAAAACTTAGTGATATTAAAAACAATCTTATCTATATACCTTAAGTGAGTTAATCTAATCCAATCATAAACCAAAAAAGATACAATCTCAAAATGATAGAAAACGTAGAAAATTATAATCAAAAAATAGAACTTCTTAATAGTTGGGCAAAAGCTTATTATACTTTGGATAATCCATTAGCAACTGATGAGGAGTATGATCTACTCTATCGTGAAATAGTTGCTTTTGAAAAAGAAAATAGATATATGGCTCCCAATTCCCCTACCCAAAGGGTCGGTGGTATTGTGCTTGATGAGTTTCAAAAAGCATCCCACCTGAGTCGTATGTGGTCTCAAGAGGATATTTTCAATGATGATGAACTTGAAGATTGGATAAAACGAGCCTCAAAAGTGATAGATATCTCAAAAACTGCCCTTGTGTGTGAACCAAAATTTGATGGAGCAAGTCTCAATCTTATCTATGAAGATGGTGTTTTAAAACAAGCGATAACAAGGGGCGATGGCTCTATTGGTGAAGATGTTACAAACAATGTCAAAACAATAGCTTCTATCCCTTTATCTATCTCTTATAGGGGATTAATAGAGATACGAGGTGAAGTTGTTATCAAAAAAGATGACTTTGAAGCGATAAATATTCAACGATTAGCAGACAATGAGCCACCATTTGCAAATCCGAGAAATGCAGCAGCTGGGAGTTTACGACAACTCGACTCATCCATTACTGCAAAAAGAAAACTCTTTTTTCAAGTTTGGGGAATTGGAGTAAATAGTTTAGAGTTCACAACCTACTCTCAAATGCTTGAATATATCTATAGTTTGGGTTTCCAAAAGCCCCCTCTTTTTAAAGTTTGTATAAGTTTTAAAGACATTCAAGAGAGTTATAATGAAATCCTTCAAGCAAGAGACGCCCTCTCTATGGGGCTCGATGGGATGGTTATCAAAGTGGATAATCTCCTCTTTCAAGATGATTTAGGCTACACTGTAAAATATCCAAGATGGTCGTGTGCTTATAAATTTCCAGCGGTTGAAAAAACAACTATTTTGAGAGATATTGTTTTGCAAGTTGGAAGAACTGGAGCTGTGACACCTGTGGCAATCGTAGAGCCAACTTTGATAGATGGTTCAACTGTGGGTCGTGCAACTTTGCACAATTTTGATGAGATTGAACGACTTGACCTGAAAATTGGTGATAGTGTGATTATTATCAAAAGCGGAGATATTATCCCTAAAATCACAAAGGTTTTGGTTGAAAGAAGAGATGGCAGTGAAAGAAAAATCATCCGTCCTACCCTTTGCCCAACCTGCCACAAAGAGCTACTAGACGAGGGAATCTTGATAAAATGTCAAAATATGGAGTGCCCTGATAGAGTGATAAATAGCATCATCTATTTTGCAAGTAAAAATTGTATGAATATCGATGGGCTTGGAAATAAGATAGTGGAACTCCTTGTAAACAAGGGAAAAATCAAAGATATTTTGGATTTGTATAGTTTGCAATATGAGGATTTAGAAGGATTGGAAAGTTTTAAAGAGAAAAAAATAACCAATCTTTTAAATTCTATTGAAAATACAAAAAATAGAGAACTCCGTAGAGTTATCAATGCTCTTGGAATCGAACATATAGGAGAAGTGGCAAGTAAGCAACTCTGTGATAGGTTTGGGCTTGATATTTTAAAAGTGAATGAAGCTGAGCTTTTAGAGCTTGAAGGGATTGGTGAACAGATGGCACTCTCCTTTTTAGAGTTTACAAGGGTCAATAAAGAGGTGGTTGAAAAACTATTTCAAATTATCAAACCAACAGTAAAAGAGAAAATCGAAATTAAAGAGAATTTTTTCAAAGACAAAACAGTTGTTTTAACAGGAACGATGTCAAAAAGTAGAGATGAAATCAAAAAGATGTTAGAAAATCTAGGGGCAAAAATAGCTTCATCGGTTTCTAAAAAAACAGATTTTGTGGTATATGGGGAAGATGCTGGAAGTAAGTATGACAAAGCTATTGCACTTGGTGTAAAAACTTTAGATGAAGATGAATTTAATAGTGTAATTGGAGAATAGTATTTTGAGTGGATTTTTAGTTTTTATTTTAGTTTTGTCAGTATTGGTATTTGTTCATGAGCTTGGACATTTTAGTGTTGCAAGATATTTTGGCGTGACGGTGCATCAGTTTTCGATTGGGTTTGGACCAAAATTAGTGAGCAAATACTGGAAAGGGACAAATTGGAGCATCTCTCTTATTCCTCTTGGTGGATATGTACAGATGAAAGGGCAAGAGGATTTGGATCCAGCAAAAACAAGTACAGATAGCGATAGCTACGGGGTGTTGACACCAACAAAAAGGATTTTTATCCTCCTTGCTGGTCCATTTGCGAACTTTATCTTGGCATTTTTCTTATATATTTTTGTGGGACTTATGGAACACAACGAGCTTGGAAGCCAAATAGGTGGAGTTTTAAAAGGGAGTCCCGCTTATCAATGTGGTCTTAGAGATGGCGACAAAATCGTAACGATAAATGATGAGAAAATTGTGGTTTGGAGTGATTTACAATCAACTATTAAAAGCAATGAGGACGATAGACTTTATGTGACAGTTGATAGAAATGGAACAACACTTACTTTTCTTGTGATACCAAAAATCCTTGAAACAAAAAACATCTTCGGAGAAAATGAACACCGAAAAATGGTAGGGATTGCCCCTGGAAACATTATCCCCATATCTTATAATCTTATAGGAAGTATCGCTTATGGTTGGAATAAAACTGTAGAATCGAGTAAACTTATTTTTCAAGGACTTCAAAAGCTTCTCCAAGGGATAGTGCCTAGTAGTGAAGTTGGCGGGATGATTTCGATTGGAAAAGTTATCTCAGATGCTAGCGATACAGGGATAGTTTCCATTTTTATTATTGGGGCTTTGATTTCCGTGAATCTTGGAGTTTTGAATCTTCTTCCTATTCCAGCACTTGATGGTGGACATATAATGTTTAATCTTTATGAGCTTATTACAAGACGGAAGCCTAGTCAAAATATATTACTAAACCTTACAATTGGTGGATGGATAATTCTTTTTGGACTTATGGCTTTGGGACTCTATAATGATATAAATAGATTTTTTTAAATAAAAAAGAATTAAGAACAAGAAAATTTTTGCTAAAATAATTTCTATGAATATAGAAGATTTAATTACAGATAAAAAGATTAAACTAACAGTTGCTAGAATGAAGATTCTTGAAATACTAAAAGATGCCGTAAAACCAATTAGTTATGATGAGATAAAAGGTGATTTACCTATGGATAAAGCAACTTTTTATCGCAATATTTTAAAATTTGAATCAGAAGGAATACTTAATTCTTTTGAAGCAAATGATCGAAAAAGATATTTTGAGCTAAAAAAGAATCCACATGCTCATTTTGTTTGTATTATTTGTAATCAAGTTGAGTGTATAGAAAAAATTAATTTGAATCTTGAAAAATATCAAATATCAAATGTTATCATTAATGGAATTTGTCCAAAATGTCAATAATTTGTTATTAATGAGATGTTAGAGACGTAGCTGTTAAAAATGGATAAGTTTTCCCACTTATTGAGACTCGGAATTTTTTTTGTTGAAGGTATTTTTTACAATAATAAACATCTTTAAAAAGTAAAGTCATTTCGCTAAAATTATAATTTGGAGCCTTTGCACCATATATCATCTCCCCATCAATCCATCTACAGTTTGGAAATCCGAGTATCATAGCACCATCTTTTTCTAAATATTTTTGTACCAATCCATTAAAAAGAAGCTTAAACTCAACCCCACTACTTTGTAAAGTTCCAATTGTGATAATAAGATCAAACTTACCAAGTGCTAGTTCATCTAATTTATTGATATCATGGCTAAAAAACTTAAAATTTTGAGTAGGAAATCTTTTTTTTGCTTCCTCAATACTACTTGTGGATATATCAATTCCAACGAACTCTATTTTGTTATGATTTTGACACAATCTTTCTATTACTTGAAATTCATCGCCACTATTTATTCCAAGGTTGAGTATCTTTTTTTTACTGCAAACATTTACATTTCTTAAAGCTCTTAAATAATATTCTAAAAAAGCTGGTTCTTCATTTTTATGTATTTGTGCAAACTCAGAGGTAACACCATATTTTTCATCTTTATTCTCTAAAAAATCTTTATTTTTTGTATGAAAAGAGCTCTTTTGATTTAATTTTTGGAACTTTAAAATAATAGTATGCGGTTTATATATAATAGGTGTAGTGATTTTACAATAAAGTATCTCAGCTAAATCAACCCAATTTTTATACCCTCTATAGATAAATCTCTCACCTTCAATTTCTAACTCTTTTCCAGCATAACAATTTGAACAAAAATCTGGATTCAAAACCTCTAAAGTAACTCCATTTTGATTTTCATTTGATAGTTTAACTTTTAAAACAAGAAGAATCTCCTGCATGGATTCTTTTGTAAAACTATATTCAATAAACATAAGTTATGAGCATTTGGAAAAAATCTCATCCAAATAATCATTATTATCTTTTTTGAAATCCTCACTATTTTTTATAAGTCCATCTCTTACATCGATCAAATCTTCTAATTCAAAAAATTCTAAATAATTTGGATTTATATCTGTTGTATTAGAACCATTTTTATTTATAAGCTCCAAAATCTCATCTATAAATAATTTTTTATCTTCCATTTTATCTATCCAATTTTTTTAATATTTCATCAATATAGAGTTCCCGTTTTCGTTCACCAAAATCATCTGCTCTATTTCTGCACCGACCACAAGCAGTTGTAGCACTTGTAATACTTGCTAATTTTTCTATATCATTAGCTTCTTTCTCATTTATGGCATAAATGATTTCCCCCAAAGTTACCTTTTCACATTCACAAATGATACAACTATATGGAAATTGAGCCATTAGGCACCTTTTTTTGTTTTTATTATTTCGTAGGCTTCATTTATCTCTTGAAGTTTATTAGTCGCTTTATCAATTGTCTCTTGGTTCGCACCTTGTCCTGTTATCACATCTGGATGGTATTGTTTGACAAGTTTTCTATATTGTTTTTTTATCTCTTCATCTGAAGCTGTTTGTGAAATTTCCAAAATCTCATATGCTTTTGCCAAATCCATTTTCGCTTGATTTTTCTTATTATTTACATAAGCTTCAAACTGAGCAATAATATTTTCCAAGTCAGCTCTTTTAATCTCTATTGCATTTGCAATATCCTCAATAATCATATATTCTGCTTTGCTAAACTCTCCATCAATAAATGCAAGATTTAAAAGATATTGCATCACCATTGATCTTTTTTTATAATCATTTTTAGTGAGTTTAAAATATTTCTTTGAAATCTCTATCGTATTTTCAAAACTCTCTTTTTCTTGACTATAGACTTTTTTCAGCTCTTCTCGTATCTCTTTATCATTTTCAAAAACAAGTGAGATATCTGTAAAAATATTGCTTAAAAGTTCTGCTTCCAGTTCACATACATTTCCATCAGCTTTTGCAACCTTTGCCATCAAAGCTATCAAGAGTCCTGCTTCATGCTCTTTTAGATCACCTTGAAGTTTTTGTTTTACGTTAATATTAATATGTTTAAAATCTTGTTTGTGATAATCCTTATTTAGCAATACAAATACAATCACAACAATAATAAATATAATTATTTCCATTTTCACACCTTTTGAAAATTTTGGTAAATTTTATCCAAAATAAGATAAAATCATATCTTTATAAAAAATAATATAAATAAAAAAGGTTAAATAAGATGTTTGGTTTAGGAATTATGGAAATTTTTGTTATTTTAGTTGTAGCTATCATAGCTTTGGGACCAGAGAAGTTACCTACTGTGGCAGTGGATGTTGCTAGGTTTTTAAAAAAACTAAAAAGTGGTGTAGAGGATGCAAAATCAGTCCTTGATAACGAACTTAATTTATCAAATCTCAAAGAGGAAGCTACAAATTTAAAATCACATATGAGTTTTGATAGATTGGCTGATTTGGATTTTGATGAGCCAAAAAAATCTGAGCCAAAAAAAGAAGAAACGGCTCAAGTGCAATCTAAAAACGAGGAGATAAAAGGATAATGTTTGAAGATTTAAAACCACATTTAGCCGACCTTCAAAAAAGACTAATCATCATAGCATTAACTTTATTAGTAATGTTTTTCGTATGTTTTTCGTATTATGAACCTATTTTAAATTGGATACTCGCTCCAATTGAGGCTACTTTACCAACTGGATCTAAAATGATTGCAATTGAATTGGGCGAAACATTTTTTACCGCACTGATGGTGTCAGTTTTTGCTGCTTTTTTCATCTCATTGCCTGTTATTTTTTGGCAATTATGGTTATTTTTAGCTCCAGCATTATATTCAAACGAGAAAAAAATTTTAGTGCCTTTTGTAATGGGAGCTACCATTATGTTTGTGATGGGAGCTATGTTTTCTTACTATATTGTTGTTCCTTTGGGATTTGAATTTTTGGTTGAATTTGGTTCAACTGTAGTATCTATAACACCTAGTATTGGAGCTTATGTATCTTTTTTTATTAAGATTGTATTTGGTTTTGGTATCGCTTTTGAGCTTCCAGTTATCACATTCTTTCTGGCTGTGATTGGTGTTGTAAATGATCAAATGTTAAAAGATTTTTTTAGATACGCAATTGTTCTTATTTTTATTATTGCTGCTGTGCTAACTCCTCCTGATGTTGTAAGCCAACTGTTAATGGCTGCACCGCTTATTATACTTTATGGGATTTCAATTATTATTGCTAAAATTTTTAATCCAGCAGATAAAGAGGAAAAATATGAAGAAGAAGATGAGGAGTAAAAGATTACTGCTTCGTTAGATCCAACAAAAACATCGAGTTATGATTATTTTTTACCAAAAGAACTCATAGCTTCTTACCCACTAAAAAATCCAAGTGATGCAAAATTACTTATCTATAGAAGAACTACAAAAGAGATAGTTCACTCCGATTTTTATCATCTTTTGGATTTTATTCCAAACGATGTAAATATCTTTCTCAATGATACAAAAGTTATCAAAGCTAGAATTTATGGAGAAAAACAAAGTGGTGCTAAAATTGAATTACTTTTAAATAAGCCATATATTGAAAATAGCTTTGCAGTTTTTATTAAAGGGAAAGTGAAAGTTGGTACGATTTTGCTATTTGAACAATCTTTATGTGCTGAAGTTTTAGAGATTGTAGAAGATGGGAGTAGAATTGTTTTCTTTTATCTATCAACAGATGTATTAAAAAATAGACTCAATTTTAATAATCTAATAGAGATTTTAAATACTATTGGTCATATTCCTCTTCCTCACTATTTAAACAGAGAAGATGAAAAAACAGATGAAAGTGACTACCAAACGCTTTTTGCTAAAAACTATGGAGCAGTAGCAGCACCAACTGCATCACTTCACTTTACTCCTGAGATTCTTGAAGCTTTGGAACAAAAATTTGATATCCATTATCTTACTTTACATGTTGGTGCTGGTACTTTTAAGCCTGTAGATTGTGCTGATATTTTAGCCCATCCGATGCATAGTGAATATTTCAATATCCCAAAAGATTCAAAAGAAGCAATACAAAGCGATAAAAAAATATTAGCAGTTGGTACAACTGTAACAAGAACTATAGAGTATTTTCATAAAACAAAAGAGGAAAACGGTGAAGCTAATATCTTTTTAAATCCACTTAATGTTCCTAAAAGAGTTGACTGTCTTCTAACAAACTTCCACCTTCCAAAATCGACTCTTATTATGCTTGTAGCATCATTTATTGGATTAGAAGAAACACTAAGAATTTATAAAGAGGCTATTAAAAATGAGTATAGATTTTTTTCTTATGGAGATGGGATGTTGATTATTTAAATAAAGGAGAAGATCGTTTATTTTCTAAAATAATCCCTCACGTATTCATATCCAGAGTAGAGTGTTAGAATAACTGCCAGCCAAAGTAATTCTTCTCCAAACGGCCAATTCATGAGTAAAAATCCAATTGCGATCATCTGTACAACTGTTTTTATTTTACCTGCCATCGTGGAAGAGACATCTCTCCCTTCACTCACGGCTACAACTCTAAGACCTGTGATAAAAAATTCTCTTGAAAGTATCAAAAATATTGCAAATGCACTCGCACGGTCAAGTACAATAAGTCCAATAAATCCAGCCAAAACAAGCATTTTATCAGCTAGTGGATCTAGAATTGAACCAAGTTTTGTCATCTGATTCCAATTTCGTGCTATAAATCCATCAAAAAAATCCGTAACAGAAGCTATTACAAAGATGAGACCAGCGAAATAATCAAGCCAACTATGATCCCATCCTATAAAAATGGTATTATCTCTATCGATCATAAACCATAACATCAATGGGGCTAAAAGTATCCTAAACATCGCTAAGATATTTGGAAGATTTAAATTTTTTTTATTCACTTCGCCTCCACGATTTCACTTTATTTCTACCATTTCAACTCTGAAACTAAAAAAGTAAAGCAAGTTACTTTTTTTTCACTTCTCATTTTTTAAACGTTGTCCCACCATCAACGATTAAAGTAGCACCTGTTATCCATGAAGCTTCATCATTACATAAAAACCAACAAGCTCCAGCTAAATCTTCAGGTTGTCCCATTCTTCCAAGAGGAGAAAGTGCTGCTGTTTTTGCTGCAACCTCTTCATAGTTTGTGAATGCTTTGAGTGCATCTGTATCTATTGGTCCACCACTCACTGCGTTGACTCTAATTCCTTTTTCACCAAGTTCAGTTGCTGCATATCGTACCATTGCTTCGACGGCTGCTTTATTTGTCCCATGACCTGCATAGTTTTCTATATAAACAAGATTTCCAGTTGAACTAAGACTCACAATTGCTCCACCACCATTTTTTTCCATTCTTTTTGCAGCTTCTTGAGAACCACAAACAAAAGCATCAACAGTTGCCGTATATATGTTATTTAATCCTCTTGGTTTGAGTTTCATGAATTTACCGTAACCACCAACAACTGCTCGTCCATATATCATAGCATTTGAAATAAAATAATCAACTCTATCAAAATCCTTATCAATACTTGCAAATAACTCTTTTGCTGATTCTGGTTCCAAAATATTAAAAGGATAATATACTGCTTTTATCCCAAATTTTGCTTCCAAATCAAGTGCTATCTCTTTTGCTGATTCTTCATTTGAATTGTATGTGAAGGCTATATCTATCCCTTCTTTAGCAAATCTATAAGCACAAGCTTTTCCTATCCCTTTTGTTGCTCCAGTGATAACCAGTGTTTTAGCCATGAAATCTCCTTATTTAATTCCTAAAATATAATAAACTTCTTTATTTGGTATAATTTTCAAAATAAGATGATATTTATCACCCCATTTTTTTACAGCTTCATGAAATTCTTTAAGCATAGCTTCATTTTTATTCTCAGATTTTATTTTAAAATAAGCTTCATTATTTGATAAAGCTACATAAGCATTCATATGTTTTAAGTGGTCATTGAGGCTTATAAGATGTTTTGCAAATTGTTCAAATCCTTTTGTATTATTTATTGCTTTTTCTGCTTGTTCTAAAGATGATGAATTAACTGTATATTCTAATTGTGAAAGAATCATTTCTGGTGTAATTTCTATTTGCATTTGCAACCCCCGATTGTTAAATATTTGTTGACATAAAATTTAATGAAAATTATTTTATCTAAACAAAACTAAAAAAAGGTATAATCAACGTAATTTTCACTTTCAAAGGATTTTTTATGGATATTATTGAACTATTTCAAAAATTACTTAGATTTAAATCTATTACACCAAATGATGATGGAGCATTTGATTTTATTGATGAGTATTTGGGAGAAGAATGGTGTTTGATAAAAATCGATATTGAAAATACAAAGAATAGATTTTATTATAAACAATTTAATGATCTATCAAAAGAGCATCTCTGTTTTGCTGGACATATAGATGTTGTCCCTGCTGGTGCTGGATGGAGTGTGGATCCTTTTGAGGCAAACATTATTGACGGAAAGATAATTGCTAGAGGAACGCAAGATATGAAAAGTGGAGTTGCTGCATTTTTATATGCTTGCAAACATACTTCACATTTCAATGGTATTTTATCTATTCTTTTGACTTCTGATGAGGAAGGAGAGGGAACTTATGGGACCATAAAAGTTCTCGAACATCTTAAGAATATTGATTTTTTACCAACAAGTACGATAGTCGCTGAACCAACTTGTGAAGTAAATTTTGGAGATGCTATTAAAATTGGAAGAAGAGGAAGTATTAACGGATATCTTGAAATACAAGGAAAACAAGGACATGCTGCATATCCAGAACAAAGTATTAATCCAATAGAACAAATTGCACCCATATTAGAAAAAATAGCGGGAGTAAATCTTGACGATGGAGATGAATACTTTGCTCCAAGCAAATTGATTATCACTGATATTCGATCTGGTATGCAAGTAACGAATGTAACCCCAGATAAATTAAATCTTATGTTTAATGTAAGAAATTCTACAAAAACAACTCAAAAAGATATTCAAGAATTGATTGCAAAAGAATTTGAAGGAATTAATTATAGATTAAAAATCACTCAAGGATCATACCCATTCATGACAAATAAAGAGAGTAAGGTTGTAAAAATATTAAGTAATTCTATAAATAATATCCTTAATATTAAAACTAAAAATAGTACAGCAGGAGGAACAAGTGATGCAAGACACTTTGGTTCATTTGGGATAGATACTGTTGAATTTGGGGTAATTAATGATACGATTCATGCAATTGATGAAAATACTTCAATAAAAGAAGTTCATAATCTTAAAAATGTGTTTGTAGATGTGATTAAAGTATTTTAAATTTGGAATGAGCAAAAAATTTAGATAAAAACTGATTTTGTTAATCAGTAAGGAATAAATTTTTACATCATATTTTATAAACACAAAACTTTGACAAAAATAATTTTTTAAGCTAAAATATGGTCAGCATTAAAATGATCATTAATCTTAATAATCATTTGGGAAAAGATAGAATGCTAAAGATTTATTAATTAGGGATTCGAAATTTTTTATTTTGATAGAAGTGTATAGTTATTATGTACATTTTAGATATATTGATATTTACTGTATTTATATGGTAAGTAGCACAACTTACTATAAGTTTCCCCCTAAAATAAAAATAAAAATAAAAAAGGTTCAAGAGATGTCACATTGTCCATTTTGTAAGAAAAAAATAGCAATGAGTAAAGCTTTTTGCTCAAGAAACTGCAAAGAAAATTATTTTCAACTTATAGCAATACAAATTCCAAAACTTTTTATGAAAAGAATTAATACATTTTGTAGCGAAGAAGAAAGGGAAACTGAGATAGAAAAATTTGCATATCGACATAAATGGAGAATAGATTTACTAAAAAATAAGATTGAAGAAGAGTCTATTAAACTAGGTTATAAAGAAACAAAAAAAAACGAAGAGGAATAGTTTCTTTCTTAAATTATAGATCCTATCTTATTTGTTGTCTTCTTGTAATATATAATATTAATCCTAGAAAGATAAAAAAACTCGAAACTAAAATCCCCATAGTAAGCCATGATGTTCCAGCTAAAAATCCAAGTTGGATATCTGGCTGCCTGTAATTTTCAGCTATGATTCTTGTTAATGAGTAAAGAATTATATAGAAAATTCCCAATTCCCCATCAAATTTTTTGTAATTTCTATAGAGATAAATAATGATAAATATTAAAAATCCTTCCAAAAATGCTTCATAGAGTTGTGATGGATGCCTTAAAATTCCATTAACATAAATTCCCCAGCTCATCTCTGTAGCTCTTCCTATAAGCTCTTGATTAAGAAAATTTCCAATTCTTCCAAAGATATACCCAAGAGGAACAGCGATGGCTGCGATGTCAGAAATTAACCAAAAAGAAACTTTATGTTTTTTACAAAATAAAATAGTAGAGATGATAAATCCAGCTAAAGCTCCATGGTAACTCATACCTGAAATTCCAACGAAAGTACCATCCATAAAAGGATTAAATATTTGCCAAGGATGTGTTATATAATAATTTGTATGAGGATCATAAAATAAAATATATCCTAATCTTGCACCTAAAATGACACCTATTTCTGCCCAAATAACATAATCATTGAAAAGTTCTTTACTAATTTTAAGCTTGTCTTTATCAATAAGCCAATTAGCAAATACAACAGCAACAATAAATGCTAAAGCATACATTATTCCGTACCAATGAACTTTTATTCCAACTAAATCAAAAGCTACAGGATTAAAGTATAGATAAATATTCTGCCATAGATCAATCATAATTTTGCTTCTTTAACTTCTAATAGTGAAGCAGCTATGAGCTCGATTGGATTTTTAAAGATTACATTATCAACTTTTGCATTATGTAAAGAGTTGGTAATCTGCATTCGACAAGCGCTACATTCAGCGCTAACAATTTGAGCTTTTGTTTCAGCTATCATAGCTGCTTTTGGGATACCTGCTGCTTTCGCAAAATGGTATTTTTCACTTTGCATAGTTACTCCACCAAATCCACAACAACGATTACTATCACTCATCTCTTTTAAAACATAGTTATTTGAAAGTAATGTTCTAGGCTCCTGAAAAACACCTTGCATTTTTTTTGCATGACAAGGATCATGATATGTAACAAGCTCACTAAATCTTTTTCCAGTTTGTTCTAGAAGTTCATTCAGACTTGTATTGTTTTCAAGCCACTTTGTGGCCATGTGAACTTTAGGCGCAACTTTTTTAGCTCTTTCTTTCCATTCTGGTTGGTTGTGTAGATAATGCTCCCAATCAATATTTATCATTGCACTACAAGTTGCTTCCGGAATTATTATTGCATCTACATCATCCAAGAACGTTTCGAAATACTCAATATTTTTTTTAACTAAATAATCAACAGTATCAAAATCTCCAGTAAAATAAGCAGGGGCTGAACAACAAAGTTGATCTTTTGGTATAAATGCATCAAGTCCTAGTTTGTCTAAAATCACAAGTAGACTATCGCCAATATTTGTATATGAATAATTTCCCATACACCCAATAAAAATAGCAACTCGTTTATTTGGAAGACTGTATGATTCGCTCACAACAGATGAAGCTTTAATATTTTCTTTGTGTTTGTTTAAAAAACTGATTCTTTTTGCAAAAGGTAGTGCCCTATCTTGAATCATTTGAATTGGAAGATTGATTCTAAAAGTAGCTTTTTCTTTTGCTTCATCAATTTTTATTCCACAAGTTTGGAAAACCCAACCTAATTTGGCCATAAAATCCATAATTTTTCTATGTCTGAGTAAAAAGAAGAAAGCTCTTTTATACCATGCTATACCGTATTTTTTTGCAATGTCACTTCTAACTTGTTCAATAATCATATCTGTTGGCAAACTATTTGGACAAACTTCAACACAGTTTGTACATAAAAAACAGCTTTCGAAGATATCTTTTGCAACCAAATCCAGTTCGAGTTCATCTCTTTTGTATGCACCTAGTAAATCAATAAAACCTCTAGGAGAAGTTGCTTCATCTTGGTTGATATTAAATATAGTACAAACAGGTTTACACTTTCCACACTTTATACAGTCATCACTAACTTCTTCATAATTAAATTTATTATTTGTCATATTGTCTTGCTAAATCTTCGTTTATCTTCTGGTATTTTATGCAAATACGCATCAAAAGGCATAGAAATATTTCGAATAAGCATCTCTCCAGTTGAACTAACTTCAATTTTACTATCATTTACTTTTATTAAATCTGCATCTTCAAATTCCTTAAGCATCTCTAATGCATCTGTAAAATATTCTCTAAAATTAATTCCAAATTTGTCTTCAACTTTTTTTATATCAAGGGCAAAATTACTCATAAGCTCCATAATTACATATTGTCTTAAAATATCATCATCGCTTAGACTATATCCTTTAAAAACAGGTAGATGACCATTATCTAGTGCTAGTTCATAAGTTTCTAAATCTTTAAAATTTTGCACATAATAATCGACTCCATCTCCAATGGATGTGAGACCTATTCCTATCAAATCCGCACCACCTTTTGTGGTGTATCCTTGAAAATTTCTATGTAATTCTCCTTTTTTTATAGCCATAAAAAGCTCATCATCAGGTTTTGCAAAGTGATCCATCCCTACCATGTTATAACCATTTAAGGTAAAAAATTTAATAGTATCTTTTAAGATTTCAAGTTTTGTAGCAGGTGGTGCAAATGTTGTTTCATCAAATTTTCTTTGAGTTTTCATCATCCATGGGACATGAGCATAATTAAAGACAGCTAATCTGTCAGGATTTAATGTAATAATTTGCTCTATAGTTTTCCTAAAAGTCTCTTTGGTTTGATAAGGAAGCCCATATATAAGATCTATATTGATAGAATTAATTCCAGCATCCCGTGCTATTTTAACTACATTTTTAGTTGTTTCAAATGGTTGAATTCTATGTATTGTTTCTTGAACTTTAGGATCAATATCTTGTACACCAAAACTAAGTCTATTTGCTCCGCCTTTTTTTAAAACTTCCATATGTTCAGCTGTAAAATATCTAGGATCAACTTCACAAGAAATTTCTGCATCATTATCGAAATTTGGAAAAATTTGCTTGATAGTTGTTATTACATCATCAAGTTGCTCTGGAGATAAAAATGTAGGAGTTCCCCCTCCAAAATGCATTTGTGTAACCATTCTTTTTGTATTTAGATGAGTCGCAAGGATTGCTAGTTCTTTTTTTAAATATTCTATATATTTTGTTTTTTTATCTTCTTTACTTGTAAAGATTACATTGCACCCACAAAAATAACAGGCACTTCTGCAAAATGGTATGTGAATATACAAAGACAATGCTCTATCACTGCTTTGATTTTTGTATCGATTGATTAAATCCACTTCTGTGAAATTGGTATTAAATTCTGGAGCTGTTGGATAACTTGTGTATCTTGGTCCTGGCTTACTATATTTTTCAAATTTTTTAAAATCTATCATTCTGTATCTTTGTAATAATTTTTTAAGTCTAAATTTTACCATCTTATTGCTTTATTGAGAATCAAAATAAAAAATTATTTAACATATCGAATATTTTTAGAGTTTTACCACCTTAGCCCCAAATCCACCTTGGTTTGGCATAGCATCACTATATCCAGTCACCCTTGGGTGAGTATCCAAAAACTTCTTCACAGCATAAGAGAGCTTCCCCGTCCCTATTCCGTGATACACAAGCACCTCTTGAAAACCATTTATCAAACAATCGCTGATAAATCTATCAAGATTTTCTATCGCTTCATCAGCTCTTTGTCCGTGAAGGTCTATTTTGATATCTCCAGTTTTTGGTTTTTCTATATCTACTTTGATTTTTTGTTTCACTTTGATTGGATTTCCACTTGCTTTTAGGCTACTCATTGGAACATGAAGCTTCATCCCCTCATCTGTTTCTATATAAGCTTTATCACCCCGTAAAGATAATACAACACCTTTTGTATTATTGTATTTTGCCCTATCACCCGCTTTGAACTCTTTTTTCTCTTCAACCTTTTGCACTTCGATTTGGGCTACTTTTTGATGAGCAACATTAAGATGTCTATGGGATTCTTGGTACATTTTTGCTTTTATCGCAAGTTTTGCTTCCTCTTTGACATCTTTGTACTCTTTGTGAAGTTTTGATTTCTCCTCATGAATAAGATTATCAAGTGATTCTTTTTGCTCGTTTAGATTTCGTTTGAGTCTTTCGTTATTTTCTATCTTCTCATCGAGTTCTTTGATTTTTCGCTTGTATTCAAGCTCCAAAGAGCTACTTTTAGCTATCAAACTACTAAGCTTATCCTTATCGTCCCCATACACCTCTTTAGCCTGATTTACCACATCAAGAGGTATTCCGTATCTCAGAGCCGTTTCAAAAGCATAACTCATCCCAATCGTACCATTTAAAAAATCATAAGTTGGTCTTCTATTGGCTTCATCATAGAGTGCTGCGATTAGCTCCACATCGTCATAAGTAGCAAGTAAAGAAGCGAGCCTTTTATGGTGTGTTGTGATGATGATTTTCATATCTTTTTTCATCAACTTTTCGATGATAACCTTAAACAAACTAGCAGCTTCATCACTATCAGTTCCAAGTTCAATCTCATCAACCCCAACAATAGCACTCTCTTTAGCAAACAGATGGCTAAACTCCACCATCCTTCCAGCAAAAGTAGAGATATCATTTTTCACACTTTGCGGGTCATCCAAAATAGCTAAAATATCTTTGTAATGCCCTACTTTTGTACTTTTATGAGCATTATAAGGAATAAGATATTTAGAAAGGAAAACAGCACTCAAAATTGATTTAAGCAACATCGTTTTTCCACCAGCATTAACCCCCGTTATCATTATTACAGATTTACTAAAGTCAATCGTAACAGACTTCCCATTTTTAAGTGCTGGATGGGTGAATTCGACAAGTTTTTGAATCTTTTTATTTTGGCTTGGGAGTATAAAGTTTTTATCCCCTATTTTAGCGAATATTACCCTCGCAAGATAGTGGTCAAATCTATCAAATTCTTTGTCTAAAAAACTCAAAAATAAGATATTTGCATTTAAGGTATTTGAAAATTCTCTACAGAGTTTTAAGAGTATCTCCTCTTTGAGTTCAAATAGTTCATCTTGTTTATCTCGAAGCTCTTTTACACTTTCAGGAACTACATAAAAAAACCCACTTCCACTTCTATCAATCACTTTAGCTTTTAAGATATGATTAAACCCACCTCGCACCATAATAGACTGCTGACCGTGTACAAGATGTACTTGGTGGTCAACAAGATAGGGTTGAAGCTTTTGATTGTTCATAGCTCTTTGAAGAGCCTCTTTTATCTGAACCTTATTTCTGTAGATATTTTCATTTATCCTATCAAAATCCTCATTTTGCCCAAGTTTGAGATTTCCATCTTCATCAAATTTAAAAGCCAAATCATCTATCTGTTTTGGGATGATAATTTTATCAATCCACTCTTTGAGTCTATTTTCTAAACTAAATCGTTTGATATATTTAAAATACTCCACAATCTTGATAAATTCATAAATTTCATAGAGTTTGAGCGTCCCTTGTTTTTTGAGATGATTGATTTGATTTGTTACATCGGAAGTTTTTTTAGGGGAATTAAAATTATACAAACCTATCTCATCGATAAGTTTAGAGTGTATATTGATATCACCTTGAAGAATAATAGATTTATCTCTTGCAAAATAGCCTTTGAGGCTATTTATATAATCTTCAAGGTCAAGTTTATTGATAATACTGTTCATTTTTATAGGTCTTTAATCGTTAATTTTTATACTGCCAAATCTCGTGCTAAAGCACAGCAGATTTGTCTTCCGAGACTAAAAAAGACAAGCAGTTGTCTTTTTTTTAACGTCTCTACACATTAAAACGGAAATGCATAATATCTCCATCTTGCACCACATACTCTTTCCCTTCAAGTCTTAGTTTTCCAGCCTCTTTACATTTTGCTTCACCACCAAGAGTTACGAAATCTTCATAACTTATCACCTCAGCTTTAATAAATCCTTTTTCAAAGTCATTGTGAATCACCGCTGCTGCTTGTGGAGCTTTTGTATTTTTTCGTATCGTCCAAGCTCTCACTTCCACTTTTCCAGCTGTAAAGTAGCTTTGAAGTCCAAGCTTATCAAATGCAATATGGATAATTTTTTCTAGCCCTGATTCATCAGCACCAAGTTCGCTAAGCATCTCTTTTGCTTCCTCTTCATCCATCCCGATAAGTTCCTCTTCGATTTTCGCACAAAGGATAACAACATCAGCTCCAACTTGCGAGGCATGCTCTTTCACAATATCAACATATTGATTTCCATCACTTAAGCTATCTTCATCAACATTTGCACCATAAATAATCTGTTTATTTGATAAAAATCTCATCTCCTTGTCAAGTGCAATAAAATCTTCATTGTCTCTGTTATCAAATGTACTTACAGGGAGTAAATCATCCAGATGTTTTGCTAAGCTTTCTGCAATTTCAAGCTGAGTTGCTGCTTTTTTATCAGTTTTAGCTTGTTTTTTGAGCCTATCTATTTTTTTTTCAAGTTGAGCGATATCTGCATAAATAAGCTCTGTTTCAATAATTTCAATATCCCTAAGAGGATTGACATCACCCTCTACATGGATGATATTTCCATCTTCAAAACATCTCACCATGTGAAGTATCACTTCTACCTCTCTTATATTTGAAAGAAATTGATTCCCAAGACCTTCACCTTTACTAGCTCCTCTTACGAGTCCAGCAATATCAACAAAATCAATTGTTGAATATTGAATTTTATCTGGATTTACTATTTTTGCTAATTCGATTAATCTTTTATCCGGAACTGGAACGATGGCTTTATTTGGCTCTATCGTACAAAATGGATAATTTTCTGCTTGTGCATTTTGTGCTTTTGTTAAAGCATTAAAAGTTGTACTTTTTCCAACATTCGGAAGACCTACTATTCCTACACCTAATCCCATAATTATCCTTTTATTTATTATTTATTGTTTAAAAACATGATTCTATCGTATATATTGTTAAGAGGCAGTAAAAGAATTATTTCTTATCAACTTTATCATTTTGATATTTGATTTAATAAAAAATTTAGTGAATTTAAAAACATATATTTTTAACCGTATTTATTTTTACGTATAAAATTCAAAGTAAAATACTGTCTTATAGTAATTTAATAACAAAAAAAGTACAATTTTAAAATGGAAATTTGTTGTAGTTTATAAATAGTGGATATTGTTTGTAGAGTAAGTTTGGAATTTTTTGAATTTGAAAATAGTAAGAAAATTTTACAAGGAGATAGCAGATGAAAATTAGTATTATTGGTGCTGGTAGCGTTGGAATTGGAGTAATTGATGCATTGGTTCTTCTTGATATCGGGAAAGAGATAGTTCTTTATAATAAAACCATCAATAAAGCCATTGGTGAAGTTTTTGATTTAGAAGATGCACTTCCTCTATTAAATGGTAACATGGAATTAAAAGCCACTGACCAATTAGAAGATTTAAAAGGTTCAGATATTATTGTTATCACCATTGGTGCAAAACAACATATTGGTGAAAGCCGATTAGATTTGTTAAAAATAAATGCAATTATCATAAGAGAGCTAATGGAAAAGTTAGATGTAATTGATTTGGAGTCTAAAATTATCATTGTTTCTAATCCTGTTGATGTTTTAACAAGAATTGCGTTGGAAACAACAAAAAGAGATAAGGCAAAAGTTTTTGGAAGTGGAACCGTTTTAGACACCATGCGACTCAAAGAAGAATTGGGTTTAAGAATAAACATTAATAGGAAAAATATTCATGCATTTGTGGTTGGTGAGCATGGTGATAGCGAATTTATCTTATGGTCAGTTGCCAATATCGGACCTATTAGAATTAAACAGATGGGAATAGAAAATTTTGAACAGATGAAAATAGATGTTTTGGAGAAAGTTAAAAACCGAGCTTATAGCATCATTGAAAAAAAAGGTTTTACAAAGCAAGCTATTGGTGTTGCTGTTGCAAAAATTATCAAAGCTATTTTGTCTGATGAAAAAAAAATCTTTACTCTATCTACTACTTTAACTCATAGTTGCAATAATCTCTATTCAGAAGTAGCCATTAGTCAGCCGTGTATCTTGGGTAAAAATGGAATAGAGAAGACACTATTGTTGGACTGCGATTTAGAGGAAATAAGATTGCTTGGCACATCAGTTAAAAAATTAGATGATGCTTATCTTGCATTAAAAAAATAAGGCTTATTTATTAAATTACATAAAAGGGATACAGCAATGTGTGTTTTAGAGGAAGAGTTTTTGGATAATCGGAACAAAGATAAAGATATCTGGAGATTATTTCGGATTTTAGCAGAGTTTACAGAAGTATTTGATTCTCTTAGTACACTTCCCCCAGCTATTTCTATTTTCGGAAGCGCTAGACTTAAGAGCGATAATAAATATTATGAGATAGCTTACGAGATATCAAAACAACTCTCCAGTAATGGTTATGCGATTATTACTGGTGGAGGTAGCGGAATCATGGAAGCTGCTAATAAAGGAGCCGGAAATCTGTCTGTTGGGTTTAATATCCAACTGCCACATGAGCAAAAAATAAATCCATTTGTAAAAATCTCACTTCATTTTAAATATTTTTTTATACGAAAAGTGAGTTTTGTGAAATATTCTATTGGATTTATTGTGATGCCTGGAGGATTTGGTACATTAGATGAGCTTTCAGAAGCTTTATGTTTGGTACAAACAAAAACTATTGGTAATTTTCCAATAGTGCTTTTTGGAACAGATTTTTTTAAACCATTAGAAGATTTTTTTAAAAAAATGTTAGAGCATCAGTATATCAACAAAGAAGATATGAATAATTATCTTATTACAGATTCGATTCCTGAAGCTTTAGAATATATTAATAAGTGTAGACTTGATACAAAAGCATAGAGGTATGTATCTCTAGAATTTTGGTTAATTGTGTATGGAGCATAATGTAAATTCTTTTTTTTGAATCATCATATAACTTTGATCAATTCCAAATGCTGGGAGATTTAAGTATATTTGATTAAATCTCTTATCTTGATAGAATTTTCCTTGGTGAAAATGTCCTTCTATGATTATTTGAGTATCTATGTTATTTCTATAGTATTTTAATCTTCTATTTGCAAAATGATTGAAATCATTAAAGAGAGAATGGAGTTGTTTTTTTCTAAGCCAAAAATCTATTTTTTTTGTTAACCAATTTCTTTTATCTATAAAATTTAAAAAAATTAAAAGAAAATTATTTCGTATTATGGCGGTATAGATATTGTATCCGTTTGGAGTAAAAATATCTCCATGAGCTAATGTTACTTTTTTGTTATCCCATGAAAAAATTGTAGGTTGTATTGCTCTTGGAAAAACTTTTACATTTGGAAAAAGTGAAGTGAGATTATAATCGTGATTTCCTTCAAAATAAAGTATTTCAATTTCTTTTGATAACTTGTTGATCATATCAATAGCTTCTTTATTTTGAAATTTAAAATATTCAATTTCATTGGATAAAAAATCAAAAATATCCCCCATTAGAAAGAGTTGAGTAGTGTTTAGATTACCATTTTCAATGTTTTTTAAAAATCTTAAAAATTCTTTTCTATCTGGATTAAAATGAGCATCAGCTATAAATAAGGCTCCATCCTTAATAATTGGTGGATTATGGGACATATGCTATTTTAGGTATTCCATAATTTTCAGGAAGTCCACACATTAGATTTGCATTGACAACTGCCGCACTTGAAGCACCTTTTAGCAGATTATCAATACTACTATTAATAAAAAGATCTCGTCCATTTTGTGCTACAAAAATATCACAAAAATTCGTTCCACTCGTATTTTTTATATTGACTGGCTCATCACAAATTCGAACAAACTCTTCATTTTGATAAAACTCTTTTAAAATATTTTTTGCATCAATATCGCTTTCCAAAGTCACATAGACACTCACAAGCATACCTCTAGTGACAGGTATCAAATGGGGAACAAAGTTGATTTTTAAATTTTTTCCACTAATCAATTTTGCTTTTTCTATGATTTCTGGTGTATGTCTATGCTTCAATGGATTGTATGCTGTCATATTCTCGCTGATATTTACAAAACTTGTAGTATCTGTTAGTTTTTTTCCAGCACCACTGATTCCACTTTTTGCATCAATAAACACACTACTTCCCTCTTTGATATATTGTAAAAATGGAGCAAGTGCAAGGAAAGATGCTGTTGGATAACACCCAGGATTTGCTATCAAGTTTCCTTTTTTGATAGATTCTCTATAAAATTCAGGCATCCCATAAACTGCATTTGGAAGATTCTCAATATCATTATGAGGGCAATAGTGTTTCTCATAAGTATCAAGTTCTAGTCTATAATCAGCACTTAAATCAACAACTTTAAGTCCCCCAAGAGCCAAAAGTTCTTTGGCAAATCCCATGGAAGCTTGATGAGGCAAAGCTAAGAAGACAACTTCGCTCACCGCTTTGATATCAATTGGATTTGCTTTTTTGACCTCCATATCAAAAACACCTTTGAGTGATGGATGAAGAGAGGAAACAGTTGTATTTCCTTCACTATTTGCTACATAAGTGATAGTGAAAATTGGATGGTTGATAAGTATTTTAAGAAGCTCAAGACCAGTATATCCACTAACTCCAACTACTGCTACTTTTATCTTATTTGACATATTTTATCTCCAATACTTCAAATTCTTTTTTTCCACCAGGGAGAATTGCATGAACTTCATCACCCTCTTCTTTTCCTAAAAGTTGTTTAGCAAGGGGTGAATGAAAAGAGATATATCCGATGTCAGGATTGCTATCAAATGAACTCACTATTTTATAAGTGATCTCGCTCTTATTAGTGAAATCAAGAAGTTTTACAGTTGAACCAAAACTTACTTTATCATGTGCTAGGCTTGAAGGATCAATGATCACCGCTTTTGTTATAGTATCTTCAAGCTCTGCTATTTTTTTATCTGTATTTCCCTGATCTTCTTTTGCGGCATGGTATTCTGCATTTTCTTTTAAATCGCCAAGTTGTCTCGCTTCTTCTATGGCTATAAGAATTCTTGGTCTTATTGCTGTTTTTAATTCATTTAAAAGTGCTATTAATTTCTCAAACACTTCACTTGTCATAGGCTCTTTTTGCATAGGAATTTTCCTTAAAACTAATTTAGATTCACTATCGTATCAAAAAATTAGATAAAAAAAAATTAATCAGTAAAATATTGTTGGTTTTTTGTTATAATTATTCTCAATTCAGATTAAATATTAATGGAGATAGCATTTTGGCAACAAAAATAAAATATGAAACAAATATTGAAATAGAATTCAAAGAACCAACAAAATATAAAGTAATACTTTTAAATGATAATTACTCAACGGTTGATTTTGTTATTGAAATATTAATGCAGATATTTAAAAAGAATTTAGAAGATGCAACTACTATTACTATGAATATTCACGAAACAGGAAAAGCTATTTGTGGTATTTATACTTACGAAATAGCTCATACAAAAATATCTCAAGTGAGAAATAATGCAAGAAAAGCTCAGTTTCCTCTTAAAGCCATTATGGAGGAAGAATAATGGCAAGTATAGGTATAGATAAAGAGCTTCAAAAAGTTTTTACAAATGCAGTTAATTTTGCAAGAGGAAATAAACATGAATACCTTACTTTGGAGCATATTTTTTTATATATTCTAAAAGATGCTATGATTGGAACAATTTTAATAAATCTTGGAATTGACTTAGAAGCACTTGAGATAAAATTAAAAAAACATATCCAAGAAAATACTCCACTATTTGATGAGATAGATGTTAATCAAGATCCTATTGAAACTCTTTTGGTATCAAATATGATGGAAGAAATTATTACACATGCAAGTCTTGAAGGGCGTCATACTATCACAATCGAAGATGTTTTTGTTTCTATTTTAAAAAATAATAAAGCATATAGCACCTATCTTTTAAAAGAAGAAGGATTACAAAAAGTTGATATTTTAGAGGAGATAAGTCATGGTGGAAGCTATAACAATGAAAATGAATCTGAAGAATATGAAGAATATAATGATATTGATGAATTGGATAAATCAACAGAAAATAAATCTCCTTTAGCCGAAAATAGTATAGAACTTGTAGCGCTTGCTCTTGAGGAAAAAATAGATTCTGTTATTGGAAGAGATAATGAAGTCTCAAGAGTGATTGAAATTCTTGGAAGGAGGAAGAAAAATAATCCTATTTTGTTGGGAGAAACAGGTGTAGGAAAGACAGCTATTATTGAAGCATTGGCACTTAAAATTGCTTCAAATGAAGTTCCTGATGATCTTATCAATGCAAAAATATTTTCTCTTGATATGGGTAGTATGATAGCTGGAACAAAATATAGGGGTGATTTTGAGAAAAAACTTAAGAGTGTTATCAAAGAAATTACGAAAAGTAATAAATCTATTTTATTTATTGATGAGATTCACCAAATTATTGGTGCTGGAAGTATTGGTGGAAGCTCGATGGATGCTTCAAATATCTTAAAGCCACTTTTAAGTAGTGGAAAGCTTAAATGTATAGGTGCTACTACTTATGAAGAATATAGAAATGATTTTACAAAAGATAAAGCTTTTAGCAGAAGATTTGCAAAAATTGAAGTAAAAGAACCAAGTATTGAGGATAGTATTAAGATACTAAAAGGGATAAAAGCTAAATATGAAGAATTTCATGGTGTCATATATGAGGAAGAGGCACTTAGGCTTTGTGTGGAGCTATCTAAAAAATTTATAATTGATAGATTTTTACCAGATAGTGCTATTGATGTCCTTGATGATGTAGCAGCAACTAAAAAATATACAATTAAAAAAGGAAAAAAACCATTTAAAATAACAGCCATTGATGTGGAAAAGATTATTTCAAAAATGGCAAATATTCCACTAAAAACAGCTACTTCGTCTGATTTGATACTTCTGGAAAAACTTGAAATAAATCTTTTAAAGAGAGTTTACGGACAAGATGAAGCAATTAAAAAGATAAGCAAAGCGATTAAAATAAATAAAGCTGGCCTTGGTTCTAATAATAAACCAATTGGAAGTTTTTTGTTTACAGGTTTAACGGGTGTTGGAAAAACTGAAGTAGCAAAAGAGTTAGCAAAAGTTTTAGGCGTACATTTTGAAAGATTTGATATGAGTGAATACGGAGAAGCGCATACAGTTAGTCGTCTTTTGGGTGCACCAGCTGGGTATATTGGTCATGAAAAAGGGGGACTATTAAGTGAAGCTATTAAAAAACATCCACATTGTGTCTTGCTTCTTGATGAGATAGAGAAGGCTCATGTTGAACTCTTAAATATTCTTTTGCAAATAATGGACAATGCAATAATTACAGATAATAATGGTTACAAGGTAGATTTTCAAAATGTTATAATTATTATGACTTCAAATTTAGGTGCCAAACATGCCAATGTGATGGGATTTGAAAAAGATGAATATTTAAATACCGATAAGGCTGTAAAAACATTTTTTGCTCCTGAATTTAGAAATAGACTTGATGAAATAGTCAAATTTGCTCCGCTTGATCAAAAAACTCTTGTTTTGATTGTTGAAAAATTTATAAGTGATTTGACAAGTTCTCTTGACGGCAAAAAAATAAAGATCAATATTAGCAAAAAAGCAAAAGAAGAGCTAGCAAGACTTGGTTATGATAAAGAGATGGGGGCAAGACCACTTACACGAGTTATACGGGATAAAATTAAGCTTCCACTTAGTGAAGAGATACTTTTTGGTGCTCTTAAAGATGGTGGAATTGCAACTATTGATTTTAAAGAAGGATTTACTTTTGCATATAAGAAGATAGCTTAATAATCGCTATCTTTTCTCATTCTTGCTAATTCTTTTGCGACACTTATGCTAAATTTTTCATCTTCTTCAAAATTAAGTGCATAATTTCTTTTATCATAATCAATACTATTTAGAATAATTTTAACAGCCTCAATCCTTGCTTTATGCTTGTTGTCGCTTCTTACAATATGCCAAGGGGCTGATTTTGAATTTGTTCTTCTTAACATTTCGTATTTCTTTTCGCTGAATTCATCCCATAAATCTTGCGCTTGAAGATCAACTTCGCTTAATTTCCATTGTTTTAGTGGATCATCTTTTCTACTTTGAAATCTAGCTCGTTGTTCTGATTTTGAAACACTAAAATAAAGTTTAATAAGAATTATATCCTGTCTTACTAAATCGTGTTCAAAATTAACGACATCTTCCATAAATATTTCATATTGTTCTGGTGTACAAAAACCAAAAACAGGTTCAACCATAGCTCGATTGTACCAGCTTCTGTCAAATAAAACCATCTCGCCACCTGTTGGAAAATGTTCTATGTATTTTTGAAAAAACCATTGATTTCTTTGTGTATCTGTCGGTTTTCCAAGAGCAACCACACGATAATGTCGACTATTCATATATCTAGTGATTCTCCTTATTGCTCCACCTTTTCCGCTAGCATCTCTTCCTTCAAAAATAATAATCATTTTCTTTTTCGTTTTTTCTAGATATTTTTGAAGTTTGATAAGTTCGATTTGATATTCTTTCATCTCCTCATAATCATAAATCTTTTGAATACCTTTTTCTAATATAAAAGGGTCTATTTTTTTATAATTTCCCAATATACTCTTTAAAATACTTAATTCATCAGCTTGAGTTTTTATTACTTTTGTTTTTGAATCATCTTTTGAAAGAATTTTCTTTTTCGTTTTTATTGTAGTTGAAATATCTTTTTCCATTAAGAGAGTCTGTTTATAGTTTTCTAATAATTTTAAAGCTTTTTTATTATCAAGATGATCGATTTTTGAATAACCTAAAACTTTCATATATCGCTTTGATTTTTGTTGAAATCTCGCAATATATTTTTTTCCATAAGTAGGATGATCCTCTTTTGAAATATAAATGCCAGGTATTTCTGTTTTATTAAAATCTTTTAAATTCATCTATTCTCACCTTTTTTAAATGTATTTTCTTGCTCCATTAGAATAATTTCTTCTGTTCCTGTAGTAATTATTTTTTTATCTTTTGTAAAATTTAATTCTTTATTTTTTTTGTTATACTCAAGATGTTTTAATATATACTTGATGGTTTCAATCCTTGCTTTCTTTTTATTATCACTTTTCACGACCGTCCAAGGAGCAACATCTGTATTTGAAGCCATTAGCATTGAATATTTAGCGACTGTATATTTGTCCCAAAGAGCTTGTGCAAGTTCATCAACTGGACTTAATTTAAATTGTCTTAAAGGATCTACTTCTCTCTCCTTAAATCGTCTTTCTTGCTCTTTTTTTGAAACACTAAAATAAAATTTAAAAAGTTTAATATCAGATTTAACTAGCATCTTTTCAAACTCAGGTACTTGTCTTAGAAATTCATGTTGTTCCTCAGGTGTACAAAATCCCATTACAGGTTCAACACCACCTCTATTATACCAACTTCTATCAAATATTACAATTTCCCCAGCACTTGGGAGATGTGATACATATCTTTGAAAATACCATTGAGTTCTTTCTGTATTGCTTGGTTTTTCTAAAGCAACTATTCTTGCTCCTCTTGGATTAAGATGCTCAGTGATTCTTTTAATTGTTCCACCTTTTCCAGCCGCATCTCTTCCTTCAAATATAATCAGGATCTTTTCACCTGTATCTTTAATATGATTTTGAAGTTTTAAAAGTTCTATTTGTAGTTGCATTAATTCTTTTTCATAATCTAAAACTTCTTTTTCAATCCAGATTTTAATTTTTTCATTTGGTTCTTTTTGAAGTGTATCTCTTTCTTTATTTAGATACTTTGTGGTTATTTCTGTATTGTTTTCAATCTTGTCTTGTATGATATGAGTTTCAATTTTATTGAGTATGATATCTTTTGTTTGTTGCTTTTGCTTCATAAAGATTTTTTTATATCCTCCTTTTAAAATCATCATATCCGAAATTAGTTACATTTTCATAATTCCCATTAGTTCGTTTGATTACTATTGATGGAAGATTTACTCCATTGAATGTTGTAGTTTTTACCATCGTATAATGAATCATATCTTCAAAAATAATTTTATCCCCTACTTTGAGAGGTGCATCAAAACTATAATCCCCAATAATATCTCCTGCTAAACAAGTATTTCCACCAAATCTATACATATAAGTTTTTTCTGTTGGATCTTGAGAAGCATCTCTGATTTGAGCTTTGTATGGCATAGCTAGAGTATCTGGCATATGACATTCAGCGCTCGCATCAAGTATAGCAATATTTATTCCATTATGTACTATATCTAGTACGGTAGACTCTAAATATCCTGTTTGCCAACCTACAGCTTCTCCTGGTTCAAGATAAATTTTAAGATGAGGATACTTTGCTCTTATTCCCTTTAAAAATTCAATAAGTCCAATAATATCATAATCTTTTCTTGTAATATGATGCCCTCCACCAAAATTAAGCCATTTAAGATTTTTAAAATATTGTCCAAAATTTTCTTCAAATTTAGTAAACACAGCCTCAAGAATATCAAAATTTTGTTCACACAATGCATGAAAATGAAATCCACTAATGAGGCTTAAGCTATTTGGATATTTTTCAACTCCGTTTAGAAATTCCTCTTTTGTGATCCCCAAACGACTGTAAACACCACAAGGATTATATAAATCAACTTCAACACTACTATATTCAGGATTGATTCGTAGTCCTAAAGAATTATGCTGTTTTACATCATTTCTATAAAGATCAAGTTGAGCAAATGAATTAAAAACGATATGATTTGATATTTCAGTGATTTTAGGAAACTCATTTGGTTTAAAAGCGGGACTATAAGTGTGTACTTCCCCTCTGAACTCCTCATAAGCCAAAAGTGCTTCATTTAAACCACTTGCGCAACACCCTTTTAGATATTGCCTACACAGATCAAAAGTACTTTTCATTGAAAAACCTTTAAGTGCTAAAAGGATACTGACATCAGCTTCATCCTGAACATGCTTTAAAAGTTTTAAATTATTAAGAAGAAGTGATTCTTCACATACATATGATGGGCTTGGTAATAATTGAGGTTGATTTTCATTAATATTTTTCATAGCGGATAGTATAACCAAATAATATTAATAATATTTTAGATAAAATCATCACTAAACTAAAATTTTGTAATCAAATTGAAATTATAATTTAAAATAAAAGGAAACAAAATGAAGCATCTATTTAAAATCTCATTAGATATTATCATTGCTTTTCCTTCATTCGTTTTTTGGATTTTAAAATGATACGACTTGGTTCAAATTCCCCTGCTCGTGTTTTTATTTTAAAATCACACAACATCCCATTCATCCAAAATGGAGGTAGTTTTGATGAAGATAGTATCAAAGAAACAGATCCGTATCAATTTGTAAAAATCGCAACACAAGGAAAATTTGATGAGCTATATAGCAAATTTGGTTGTGAAGATATGCCACTTTTGGTAGCGGATAGTGTTGTGGTATGTGAAGGGAAACTCTTGCGAAAAGCAAAAGATAAAGATGATGCAAGAAAAATGATTGAAATGCAAAGTGGTAATCAAACATCGGTTGTCACTTGTATGATTTTTAAATCAAACGAAAGTTATATTTTTGATATTTCAAAGACAATATATCAATTTTCCACTTTTAAAAAAGAGGCAATTGATGAGTATATAAAAAGTGGTGAATGTATGGGGAAAGCTGGAGCTATTATGGTTGAGGGATTTTGTAAACCTTATATAGTAAATGTAGATGGTTATGAATCAACAGCAATGGGACTTTGTGTAGAAAAATTACTCCCATTTATTACATCGTATAGTATTAAAAATGGGACAATAATTTAATCAATGATAAAAATAATTTTTTTCTTTTTATTAAACACCTTTATGTTTGGTTCTATATCTGGAACTGTTTATGATAAACAATCAAATAAAATTATACAAAATGCGATTATTATTTCTCAAGGAAAAGAGTATAAAGTAAATAGAAATGGAAATTTTACTGTTCCTAATGATAAATCAATAGGAGTTCGAGCAATTGGTTATGAAAGAAAATTTTATACAAGTAGCGGAAAGATCTTTTTGTCCCCACTTATTCCCAAAGCACTTTATCTTTCAAGCTTTGGAGCAACAAATTTACAAATTATGAAAAATGCTAAAGAACTTATGAAAAATACTGAAATTAACTCTCTCGTGATAGATGTCAAGATGGATAGAGGACAGGTTGCCTTTGTAAGTAGTAATCCTATGGCTAAAAATATTGGGGCTCAAGAGTTGATTCTTTTTAAAAATTTACCAAATTTTATTAGAGAGCTTAAGAAGGAAGGAATATATACTATAGCAAGAATAGTAACCTTCAAAGATACCCCTCTTGCAACAGCATATCCACAATGGAGTATCAAAACAACAAAAGGAGAGTTTTTTAAAGACAAAGAAGGACTTCGTTGGATAGATCCTTCAATTAAAGAGTCATGGAGTTATGTTTTATCTATTGCAAAAGAAAGCGCTAAATGTGGATTTGATGAAATTCAATTTGATTATGTAAGATTTCCAGATAGAAAAGGAATCGAGTTTTCAGTTAAAAATACTTCTACGGAAAGAATAAAAGCAATTAGTGATTTTTTGGAAACAGCAAGAAAAGAGCTGACTCCATATAATGTTTTTATTTCTGCTGATATTTTTGGTTATGTGAGTTGGGATGATGGAGATTTAGAGATTGGGCAAAAAATAGAAAATATTTCAAAACATGTTGATTATCTTTCTCCTATGCTTTATCCAAGTGGATTTCATATGGGAATTCCTGGACATAGAAATCCAGTTGTATCTAATTATGAAATAATTAAACAATCTTTAGACCGATCACTTCAAAAATCAAAAGGCTCTCCCCTTGCTTATAGGCCATGGTTGCAGGCATTTAGAGATTATGCTTTTGATAAACGAATTTATGGAGAGAAAGAAATCCGTGCTCAAATTAAAGCAAGTGAAGATTTTGGAAGTGCTGGTTGGATATTATGGAATCCAAGAAATGTTTATACAAGTGCAGGACTCACAAAGGAATAGAAGTTTTCTATAAAATATACAGAAGAATTGTGCAGAAAAAGTCCTATTTTTCTTTATTAATATGGCTAGATCTTTTTATGAATCAATGATTTGAAAGCATTTAATTACGGTGGTAGCTCACCCATCCAATTAAGTACTTTTTTATATCTTTGAACATATCAAGGATGTATCAGATTTTTATATAAGCTCACTTTTAAATTGTTCAATAATTACACCATTGTCATGGATAAATTTTGAAATAATTTCTGAATTTGTATGTTCGTAAGCTTTTTCATAAACTATTCTTTTAATTCCACTTGCTATTAAATTTTTACTACACTCACTGCAAGGTTCAAGCGTAACATAAATAGTAGCATCTTCTATGCTTATCCCTTTTCTTGCAGCCCAAATGATGGCATTCATCTCAGCATGAATTTCATAAGTTTTACTCCATTCATGATGTTCTTTTGTATACTGTCCATTCCAATATTCACAGCAATTTTGAAATCCTGCTGGTGTACCATTATATCCTGTGCTTAAAATTCTTCCATCTTTTACAATAACAGCTCCAACTTGTTTTGAAATACATTTGCTAGCACTTGCTATCTCTTTAGCAATATTTATAAATATTTTATCATTTATCATTTTTATATTTCCTATTTAGTAAATTTATATAAATATTTAATTAGAGCTTCTTAATTGAGAAGCTCTAATTTTCTCTCATACATATCATTTAATTCATCATATTTAAGTTGTTTACTTTCAAAAAGAGCAAATTTTGTTTCGATATTTTTCTTTAAATTTACAATATTCTTAGTGAGCTCCACAACTTTACTGTTATCATTTTTATTTGAAGCTTCTATTAAGTCTGATTCAGATTTTTTTACAATTCCTTCTAGCCTTTCAATTTCACTTTCAAGCTTATCAAGCTCTTTTGTAAGTGGTACAAGCTCTTTACTTTTTTGAGCTATCACCTCACTTCTTTCTCTCTTCACATCATTTTTATTATTTTTTGGTTTTTTTGGTTTTGTGTCAAACTCTTCATCTTCCCAACCAATTTTTTCTAAAAATTCATCATAAGTGCCATTAAAATAATCAGCTCCATCATTACTAAAGACTACTAATCTATCACAAGTAGCTCTAAGTAATTCTTCTGAGTGACTTACTATAATAGTAGAACCTTCAAAATTTTTGATAGCTTGTGTTAATGCTTCAATTGAGTCAATATCAAGGTGATGTGTAGGCTCATCTAGAAATAAGAGATTGACATCCCCAGCTATTATTTTCCCGAGCATTACCCTACTTTTTTCTCCTCCAGAAAGGAGTGAAACTTTTTTCTTAGCGTTATCTCCACTAAACATCATCAATCCACAGATATTTCTAACAGTTGCTTCTCCTAGTTTAGAGTTTGCACTATAAATCTCATCAATAATGGTACTTTTTGGATTAAGATGATTGATATTAGTTTGTCCAAAATGTCCAAATGTTACAGAACTATTGTATTCAACCTCTCCATTAAGTGGTTTCAATTCCCCTGCAATTACATTTAAAAGTGTTGATTTCCCTTTTCCATTTTTTCCAATAATCCCTAAAGTTTCCCCTTTTTCAAGGACAAATGAGATATTTTTAAACAAAAGATTATCTTCTGTGTATCCAAAACTAACATCCTTCACATCAAGTAAAATCTTGGCGGGGGTTGCTTTATATTTAAAATCAAAACTAAGAGTATTGTCATATCCCAAATCTTCCAAAATATCCATCTTTCCAAGTTGTTTCACTTTTGATTGAGCAAGTGCAGCCGTTGAGGCTCTTGCTTTATTTCGTGAGATAAAATCTTCTAGCTCTTTGATTTTTTTATCCTGAGCTATTTTTTGTTTTTCATGATGCTCTTCATTTGAAGCGAGTTGATCGTAAAATTTATGAGTATCTCCTTTTATAAAAAAGAGCCCTCTTCTAATAATTCCCATTGTGTGAGTAGTCACAGCATCCATAAAATCTCTATCATGTGTGATAATGATCACTTCCCCTTCAAAAGCTTTCAAAAATCCTTTAAGCCATCTAAGTGATAGGATATCAAGGTAGTTTGTAGGTTCATCAAGCAGAAGCATGTTTGGCTCTGTTAAAAGTAATTTAGCAAGATTGATTCTAATTTGATATCCACCTGAAAATGAAAGCGGGTCTTTTTCCAAATCCTCATGGCTAAATCCAAGACCAAAAAGTATTCTTTCCACTTTATAAATACTATATTTATCATCTTCAGCTAAAGCTAAAGCTGTTTCTTCAACTAAAGTTTTTTCTGTAAAATGGAGATATTGTTTTAATGCTCCGATTTTATACCCTTTTGGAATCAAAACTTCACCGTTATCTGCTTGCTCTTCTCCTAAAATAAGTTTGAAAAGTGTAGATTTTCCACTACCATTTCGCCCAACTAAACCTATCTTATCACCAAAATTCATCCTAAGATTAATTTCACCAAATAGCTCTTGCGAGCCATAACTCTTTGTTAAATTTGAAAGTTCTATCATATTTTTTTCTTCTTTAGTTTATTTTTTGTTCTTTTTTTGTTATTCCAATTACTCTCATAGATACAAGTTTATCTAGAAGTGTTCCATTTTCATGGTCATACTCCTCCATTTCGATACCAGGTTTGAGTGAAGTGACATATGATCCACCCACAATATGTCGTCCTTTATTTAGAGTTTTTATACTCCAAAATGAGTGAAAAATGGTTATCTCATCATTAAATGTACCAATATACAACATAATGTGCCCTTTCATATATAAAAAAGTAGCAAAAGGAATTGCATTTTCTTTGATTATTTTTATTTTTTCTTCACTTGTTTTTCCTTCAAAAGAGACAATCTCCTCTTTTTTTTCATTTGCCTGCATATTTGAATTTCTCTCAAGAAAAATTCCAAATGGCGTGTACATATCTCTTAAAAGCATAGAACAATCACGATTTTCATTTACTCCACCCCAACCATAATTTTGCCCATAAAGTTGCTTTGCAATTTTTGCTAGATTCTCTTTTGTTGGTAATTCTGGAATAACAGCAAACTCATCTTTTGATTGATTTGTCAATGTAAAGATAGCTTTATTTTTTTCATCACCTCTAAAAAGATAAACTTTTTCATTTTCATTTTTCCATAAGGTTGCTCCAATAAAAGCTTTAGAAATAAAATTGTTTTCACTATCTATAATGGAAACATCATCTACCTTTGGTGTTATAAGTTTCATATTTTTAAGTTTTTTTATATCATCATTTGAAATAAAAGCGATATCATTACTATTTATCCAACCACTCACATAAGGTGTTTCCACAAATGCAAAAGCCTTATCAAGTGAATAATGTAATACTTTTATAGGGGTATTAATATGCAACAAAGAGTTTTGTAGATAATCAAAAGGATATCCACCTCCATTATTTTTAAAATCGTAAAAGAATGGCTTATTTGTAGGCATTACTCTACAGTTTGTATTTCTTGTGGTTATTCCATTTTGATATACTGATGGAAAAGCTGACGGATTTGTATTTAAGGTAATCTTTTCTTTAAAGCTCGAGGAGATCTCTTGCTTGTTATCTCCAAAATAGGTTTTTTTAGCGATATATCTCGCACCAAACTCAAAATTAAAGCGATTCACTACAAAATTTTCATCCCAAGGTTTGTAATATCGCTCAAGAAACTCCTTGTTATGCTTTGCAAAAGTATCATTAAGATCAATTGCAAAATTTGTAAAATCTTGTGATATAACTGAAATATCTTTGATTTTGCTTTCAACCATTCCAAACAATGAACAAGCGAGTAAAGAGGAAAGTATAATTTTTTTCACTAAAAACCTTTATTTTAAATATTTTAAAACTGTTGAGATAATATCATCATCATCACGACTAGGTGATTTTATCACCTCTTTTTTATCATCATTATAGACTATTGAAATATTCATCTCGTAATTACTAATTGTTTTGATATTTTTAGCAACACCTTGAAGTTTAATGAAAATAAGGTCGATAAACTGTTTTGTGTGGGTATCAAGTTTTCCAAATCTATCTTCCATCTCTTCAAGTATCTCAAAAACCTCACTTTTGTCTTTTGCCTTACTTAATCTTCTGTAAAGTTCAAGTCGAAGTCTATCTTCGCTTATATAATCACTACTAATATAAGCACTGATAGTTAGTTTAATATCAACAGTGGCTTTTTCTTCACTTGTCTCACCACTCAAAGTTGCTATCGCATCTTCAAGCATTTTAATATAAAGCGTATAACCAATATTTTCAATATGCCCACTTTGCGCTTCACCAATAAGATTTCCACCACCTCTGATGGCCAAATCTTGATGAGCTAAAGCTGTACCACTTCCAAGATAAGAGTTGCTTTCAAGTGCTACAAGTCTTTTGATAGCATCTTCTGTGAGCTTATTTTTATCTTCTACTATAAAATAACAATATCCTTCTTTATTGCTTCTCCCTACTCTACCTCGAAGTTGATGAAGATCTGCTATTCCAAATCGATTTGCTCCATCAATTATCATTGTGTTTGCATTTGGAAGATGGAGTCCAGATTCAACGATACTAGTAGCAAGTAAAATATCAAATTTCCCATCTGAAAAATCTTCAATAATTCGAATAGAATCTTTTGGTTGAATTTGTGAGTGCATAATCTCTATTTTCATATTTGGTAAGATAGAGAGGATTTCATCCCTTTTATTTTTAATAGTTGCTATATTATTATAAATATAAAATATTTGCCCACCTCTTCTTTTTTCTCGCAAAATGACTTCTTTAATAATCTTTTCATCATACTCTTTAACGAAACTACGAACACCAATTCGCTCACTTGGAGGGGTTGTAAGGCTACTCATCCCTTTTATTTTAGATAAAGCAAGATTAAGAGTCCGTGGAATTGGTGTAGCACTCATAGAAAAAATATGAGCATCACTTCTGAGCTCTTTTAATTTCTCTTTTTGTTTTACACCAAATTTATGTTCCTCGTCAATTACAATAAGAGCTAATTTTGCACACTTCACATTAAGTAGTGAGTGTGTTCCGACCACAAAGTCTATAGTTCCATCTTCAAGAGCTTTTTTGACAACAGTTTGCTCTTTTGTGGTTGTTCTCCCATCAAGTTTTGCTATTTTAAATCCATACTTTTCAACTCTTTTTTTAAGACCTTCATAATGTTGAGAAGCTAAAAGTGTTGTTGGACAAACCAGAAGTGCTTGATAACCACTTAAAATTGTTGCGAAAATTCCATTGAGTGCAACTTCTGTTTTTCCAAATCCCACATCACCACTTAAGAGTCTATCCATAACAAGTCCATTGGAGATATCGCTAAAAAATTCATCAATACTTCTTTGTTGATCTTTTGTGTAGATAAAACCAGATTCATTTTGTAAAAGAGCTATCTCCTCTTTTGTTGTATCTATTTTAATTCCCTCTATTAGTTCCCGTTTTGCCGCAAGTGCTATAATTTCACTTGCAATTGCAAAAAGTTTCTCTTTTGCTTTATTTTTTAGCTTTGCAAAAGTTCCTTTTCCAAGTTTATCAAGAAGTGCTGTATTTCCACTATCTGCAACATATCTATCAATAAGGTCAAGATTTTGAACAGGTACCAAAAGTCTATCATCGCCAAGATAATTTAAAACAACAAAATCCATCTTGGCTCCCATCACAACAACAGGTTCAATTCCTATAAACCGTCCTATTCCATGTGTTTCATGAACTACATAATCACCATTTTTAAGTTCATCAACGATAATTTTTGGTTTTTTCTTTTTTCTTTTTTTGATCTCAATGTTAAGTGAAAGGATAAGCTCATCATCACTTAAAAGGTTAATAAGCTCATCCCTATAAGCAACTTGATAATTTTGAAATTGATTATCCCTTAAAAGTGGTAAGTCATAGGATCTTACCCTTGCTTCTGTGCTACTAATGATAGTTATCTTTTTTTCTTTATGAAACTCCAAAAATTCTTTTTTATTTGATGGTGTTATTTGTTTATAAACATTTTGTGAAAGGATTGGATTGAGTGAAAGGATAGCTTCCTTGTTAATTCTTTTTTCACTAAAAATAAATACCTCATCCATTTCATTAAGTGCTTTTTTTGTTATAAAGCTTTCTAAGGTTTTTGTGTAAAATTCTCCAAGTTCATCAAGATACCAAAATCCCAAAGAGTGAATATCTTTAATAAAAGTATCGGTTTTAGAATTTCGTGCTTTCTCTTCAAGTTCTTCAAACTTTTTACTTTCAAGACTTAAAAACGCTGGAGAGATGGAGATTGATTCAAGTTCCTCTTTTTGGGATTTTTGATTTTCTACATCAAAGAGACGGATACTTTCTATTTCTGTATCAAAAAGAGATATTCTGTAAGCATTGTCAACCTCAAGTGGAAAAATATCTAAAATATCTCCTCTAAATGAAACCTCCCCTTCACTTGTAACAATATCAACAAAAATATATCCCCAATTATAAAGCTTATCTTTGAGGAGTTTTATATCGATAGTATCTCCAAAATTAAGTTCAAATTGTTCGAAACAATTTTCTTTTGGCAGTGGAAATGTGATGGTTCTAATAGGTGAAATAAGAATTTTATTTTTCTTTTTATAAAGATAGTATTGCTCTAAAACTTTTGTAATTGTTTTTAACTCTTCACTAAAAGAAAGTAGATCGTCTCCATAGTTTGCTCTAAAGTCTGGAAGTAAAAAAGGAGCATAACCCAAAAAGGAAGCACAATCTTTTGCTTGATAAGCTTCTTTTTCATCAGAAACTACTAAAAGTTGTGGCTTATTTTGTTTTAAACTATAAAAAATATCATGCATAATAGTTTAATCTTTCCTTATGAATTTATTGTAAAAATGAAGTAGTGCTTTAAAAAATAATAGAATTTAGAATCTAATCTACCATAGAGTTGAATGTTCAAACAAATCATCATTAAAAAATAGATCATCTTTTTCTATATAAATATTTGTTTCGTAATCAATATGCAGTCTAAATACACCAAAATCATATGATCGTTCAATATAATTTTTATTTAGATAAGTTTGTACTTGTGAATATAAAATGATATTTTCAAAATAATATTCACAAATAGAAGGAGCAATAGAATTTATTTTTGATTCCACTTCATCTAATAGATTTATCTGAAATTCATTAAATAAATCATATTTATCTATTAAGTAAATCAAATTAAAACTTTTTTATTTATTAAGCCCATTCAATAATGATTCCATTCTTCCAAAATCAATTTTTGCTGTGTTGTCTTCTATTTTATGATCTTTTCCACTTAGTTTGATATCTAAAATATTATCAGAAAGCGTATCCTCAAAGTTATCATCATAGTTATTAGAATTATCTAATACATTTGCTGTTTTTGGAGAACTAAGAAGTTTTTGGATTTTAGATAACATACCATCCATTTTATCTTCTCGCTTATCTGTAACATTAGTTAAATCAGAAAGTTTAAATTCAAGATCTTTATTTTTTGTTGTTTGAACTTCTAATTTTTCAATTGTTTCTTGATGTTTTAATTGCAATACTTCATAAGCATCGATAAGTTGGTTAAGTGCATCATTTAATTTTTCAATTGTTTCCTGGTTAGTCATAAAAATCCCCTTATATAATATTTATTAGGCATCATTTTAGCAAAAATTAGCTAATAATTCCATCAATTTTTAATAAAGATTCAACTTCTGGTTTTTTATTTGCAAAAAGATAAAAAAGTTGATTCATATCGATGCTTCCGCCTTTCCCCAAAATAATATTTTTAAATTTTTCTCCAAGCTTTTGATTAAATATCCCTTGCTCTTTAAAAAGATAAAATGCATCAGCACTTAAAACTTCAGCCCATTTGTAGCTATAGTAGCCAGCAGCATATCCGCCACTAAATATATGTGAAAATCCATTTTGAAATTTATTGTATTTTGGAGGAAGTATGATAGAAAACTCTTGTCTGACATTGTCAAGTAATTCTTGTATCCCCTCTTCGTTTCTAGGTTGTTGATAAAGTAAAAAGTCGAAAAGAGCAAATTCCACTTGCCTAATAGTTGCCAAAGCAGAGCCATAATTTTTTGTATTGATTAATTTATCAATTGAGTAATCATCTAAGATTTCACCTGTTTGATAGTGTTTGGCAAACATTTTTAAAATATCTTTTTCATATGCAAAATATTCTAAAAACTGAGATGGAAATTCGACCGTATCCCAAGTGACACCATTGATCCCACTTACAAATGGTTGATCCACTTTTGTAAAAAGATGATGGATGGCATGTCCAAGTTCATGAAATAAAGTAGTGACTTCATCGTGTGTGAGCAGTGATGGGACGGAATCGGTTGATGCTGGAAAATTACATACAATAAATGCTGTTGGATACTGTAAATAACCATTAATATTATAACGATTATGCCAATTATGCATCCAGGCACCACCTTTTTTTTCAAATCTTGCCTCAAGATCTAAATAGATTTTTCCTATAAAATTATCGTCCTCAAAAATTTCATATATCAGTACCTTATCATTCCAAGCTTCCTCTTTAGTTTCTTTGAAATCAATTTTAAAGATTTTATTAATAAATGAAAAAACCCCTTTAAGTATTAACTCTTTTTCAAAGTAAGGTTTATAAAACTCTTCATCGATGTCATATTTTTCCTCTTTTAACTTTTGAGAATAGTAAGAAAAGTCATAACTTTGAAAATCACTTAAAAGATCTAATTTAAAAGCATAGTTTTTTAATTCATTGAGTTCAGCAATTGCTTTATCTTTAGATTTACTAGCTAAATCTCTTAAAAAACCTATTACTTCATCTTGTGTATTCGCCATTTTTGTTGCAAGCGAATAATCCGCATAGTTTTCAAATCCTAAAATTTTCCCCTTTTTATCTTGAAGAATTAAAATTTCCTCTATGATAATTCCATTTTGCGGGGCTCTTGTAGAGTATGCTTTATAGATCTCTTCCCTTTTTTTTCTGCTAGAGCCATATGTGATATAAGCATTATAAGATGGCATTTTTAAGGTAAATTTGTATTTTGATTCACCATTTATTTCAAATTTTGCTCTTTCTTTTTCATCAGATGGCATACCAATAACATCTGTTTCATCACAAATCATCTCCCAGTTATTAGTGGCATCTAGTAAATTTTGAGAAAACTTTTTACTTAATTTACTAAGTTGTAAATCTATCTCTTCAAGCTCTTTTTTTTGTAAATTATCTAACCCACAACCACCTAATTGAAAATCTCGTATTTCATTTTCTAGTACTTTATTTTGTTCGATAGTAAGAGTATCTTGATAATTATCTTGTATAAGTTTAAAAGCACTATAGCTATTCTCATTTTGAGATAATTCAGTAAAATATAAAGATAGAATAGGAATCGTATCATCATAAATTTTTTGTGTAAGCTCACTATTGGATACACTATCTAAGTGATAAATAGGTGTTGTGAAATTATTAAGTTTTTCAGACATAAGTTGGTAAGGGACTACAAAATTATCGTATGTTTTATCCTTAATTAGCAGTAAGTTTTCTAACTCTATTCTATTTAAAGTTAGTAATTCTTCCAATCTTAAAATTATATTTTGGAAATCTTCCATATATGCTTTATTCATTATTCTCTTCTTTCGTTTGATAAATTAGCAATACAATTAATAGTTTTGCTTCTTGAATAAATTTAAATTAAAGGATTTGATAGCTCTATTCTATCTCTTGAAACCTTTAGTATTTTTACTTCAATATCTTGATCAATGCTTAATACATCACTAATTTGCTCTATTCTTTCTTTTGCAACCTTTGAAATATGTAACAAACCTTCACCACCCTGTTCTAATTCAATAAATGCTCCAAAATCAGTAATTCTTAGAACCTTCCCTTTTACTATTTGATCAACTTTATACAAATCATCAAAATTTATTTTTTCTTTTTTTGCAAAAGTCTTTGAATTTGAAGAGATATTTTTAATGTATTCTCCAGCATCATAGATATTTTGTTTTTCTTTACCTGTTATTTTTACATTTCCTGTTTCTTTGTCTAAATCTATTGAAACTTGAAATTTCTCAATAATTTCTCTAATTACGGAACCAGCTTTTCCAATAACAGAAAAAATCTTTGATGGATCAATCTTGAATTGCTCAATTAATGGTAAGGCTTCGCTAGTGACAATTTCATCAGCTGCTTTTTCCATAATGTTTAAAATATGTATTCTTCCCTCTTTTGCTTGTTCGAGCGCTTCTTTAAGAAATTCTAAACTAACTCCACCAAGCTTAATATCCATTTGAAGTGCTGTAATTCCATTAGATGTTCCAGCTACTTTAAAATCTACATCACCATCATGATCTTCTAAACCCATGATATCTGTTAAAATCGCATGTTTATTTTCACCAAAGACAGCTCCCATTGCAATTCCAGCAATCAAAGATACAATAGGAACACCAGCAGCTTTAAGTGCTAGTGAACCACCACACACAGTTGCCATTGATGAGCTTCCATTTGATTCTAATATTTCAGAAACCAATCTTACAGTATCGCTAAAATCATTGTCAATTGAACTTTGAAGTGATCTTTTTGCAAGATTTCCGTGCCCAAGCTCTCTTCTTCCTACACTAAATATTGGTTTTGCCTCTCCAACACTGAAGCCTGGAAAATTATAATGCACCATAAAACTTTCATTCATCGCTGATTTTTGCCCCAATAATTCATACATTTGAGCATCTTTTTCATTTCCAAGAGTTCCTATTACTAAAGCTTGCGTTTCACCTCTTGTAAATAGACAGCTACTATGTGCTGATGGTAAGATATTTGTTTCAATAGAAATAGGACGTACTTCTTTGAGTCCCCTTCCGTCAGCTCTTTTATTATTAACTAAAATCATCTCTCTTACGAGTTCTTTTTTGAAGATTGAAATTGCTTCATAAATATCTTTTTGAGAAATTTCATTTGTAGAGCAGTATTCATTTGTAGCAATTGATTTTGCTAACTCTTTAAGTTCAATTGCTCTTTCTTTTTTTGCTAATTTTGAAATAGCTTCAATTGTCTCTGTTCTGAAATTTGATCTGACATAAGAGAGCAATTCATCTGAAATCGTTTTTTCAAAAAGAGGAACGAGAACTTTATCTTTTTTTGCAATTTCAAAGCTTTGTTCATATGCCTTGTTAGCTGTTGTTAGATATCTTTGTGCAAGTTCTATAGCTTCTAAAAGATCATTTTCATTTATGTCATTGATGTTATGTTTTTTGACAAAAGTTTCCATTGAGGATTCAATGATCTCTTCATCACTTAAGGCTTGCATCTCGATCATAAGAAGTTCAGAAGCACTTCCTGCTAGATATAGATCAAGTGTTGAGTTTTCCATTTGAGAATTCGTTGGATTTAAAATAATATTATTATCAACTCTTCCAACTCTAACGCCACATATTGATTTTTCAATTGGCAAATCAGAAACAAAAAGCGCAGCAGAAGCAGCGTTGAGTGCTAAAACTTGAAGATCAAGTTCTCTATCGACACTTAAAACCATAACAGTAATCGTTGTAGGGTAAACATAACCTTCAGGGAAAAGTGGTCTTAAACTTCTATCAATTATCCTTGAAGTTAATGTTTCGTAATCGCTAGGTTTCCCCTCTCTTTTGATGTATCCGCCTGGAATTTTACCAGCTGCATAAGTTTTTTCAATATATTGGATAGTAAGTGGAGTAAAATCTTCACTAACTGGATTATCAAATTCACTCACAACTGACGCTAAAAGTACAGCATCCCCCACTTTGTACAAAACAGATCCGTTAGATTGTTTTGCCACTTTATCAAATTGAAAAATTTCCTTTTGATTATTTAATTGTAATTCACATATTATTGACATTTATTTTCTCCCTTTTTAAGTATTTAAATTCATCTATTTTATTGAGGCAGCACCACTACCTATAATATATTTCAAATCATCATCTTCAAATTTTACACCAAGCCCAAAATAAATATTTTTAGCATTTGGATTTAAGAAATTATCATATCCAGTGTAAAGTTGAATATGTTTTTTCATTGTATAAGTTAAATAAGATTTTAGATGTGCTTTATCTCCTCTTATATCATTATAAGCATTAAAATCAAATGCCTCAAGTGAGAATTTTAATTTTTTATTTAACATAAAATAATCGGCTCCAAAACCACCAGTACTATCTATAATACCACCCCTGAGTCTTGTTTGAGCAAAATCTTTTCCGTATTGTGCTGAAACTAAAGTTCTACCTTTTGTATGAAGATCTGTACTAGCACCAGTTCTATAATCATTTGTAGTCGCAACATCGATCAAATAATGAATAGTGGGTTTTGGTGAATAATCAATTCCAAAATAAGATTTGTTGTATCCATCTTTCATCATTCTTTCAGTTTTTGCTTCAATACCAAGCGTACTTTTTGTAGCTAAATTTAAATATTTATCAAGCTTATCAAATGAACTTTCAACTTTTTCGGATGCTTTATTTACACTAACAAATGCTGTATCAACATTTTTAACAGCATTTTTCAATGTTTCTCTATTTTCATCCAATACACCTTGAGTTGTATCCTCAAGCTTTACAAATCTATCCATGATTTTCGGTAGTTTTTCATTTATTGTTTTGCCTGTTGTCTCAAATTCAGTTCCAACGCTCTCAAACTTGTCTAAAACTTTTGGAAGCTTATCATTAACAATTTTACCTGTTGTTGTAAATTCTGTGCCAACATTGTCAAATTTATCTAGTACTTGAGGAAGTTTTGCATTTATCATTCTCCCTGTTTCTTTAAATTCAGCACCAGCTACTTTAAAATTATAGATAAGTTCATTTAAATTCTTTTCATTATTTGCTACCAATTTATCAAGTCTAACCATAAACTTATCAAACTTTTTGGCTGCTTCATTTATATTTTCACTAGTTTGATCAAAAGATGCAAATGATTTTGTTTTTGTTAGAGTATCAGATGCACCAGCAAAAATATTTTCTTTTGAAAATTCAATATCAACATATTTAACTCCAAGTAGACTTTCTTGCTTAATTGAAACAATTGAATTTATTGGTATTTTGATCTCTTTGTCTATTAATAAACCCATTCTAACGCTATCAGGTTTCAATAAAAAATCTTCAACAGTTCCTATTTCAATACCACGAGATCTAACTTTTGCATTTTTTTCTAAACCATTTACATCTAAAATTTCAACATTAATCCTATATCCATCTTTTGATCCAATTTTAAAAGTACCAACTTGAGTTGATAATGCAAAGAGCATCATAAATCCTGCAACCACAAATAATCCAACTTTTGTTTCAATTTTCATCTATAGTTCGCCCTCATTTTTTGTATATTTTTGTTTAAAAGATATGATTGGTTTTAGTGTTATTGTTGCATAAATAGCACTTTGTCTGTTTACTTGTCTATCTGTTGTTGCGGTTGCCATTAATGAATCTTGAAAAGACAAATCTAACGCCCAGCATTTTTTATCAATACCTAACTTATATTCTTTTAATTTACTGATATGATTTGCTATATCATACTGCTCTTTATATGACATAGTATAATATTTTAAAACTTTGGTTCCAATATTTCCACTAATTGTTTCATACCTTTTTCCATCTCGATAGAGCTTTGTTGTTGGATCTTGATCAAACGAATAAGAATAATCAAGTTCTCCAAAAAAATCATCTTTGGATAAATTAACCTTTGAAGTTGATTTTATAATCATCTTTTCATCATGATTGTAAAGAAATCGATTTGATCCGCTTCCATACGGAAAATACAGGGTGAGCTCGTTTTCTAAACTATCCAAAGAAGATGCTCCATTTGGATCATAGATAATTTTTTGATTTATTTTATGATTTAGAAGGGTGGATTTATTATTTTTGTTAAAAAGAGATTGATTAAAAGTTAAATTTATGTTTTCTATGTCATTTGAATAAGCAAATATTGAAAGATTAGAATCTTGTGAATTGATTCCATAAATATCACCTTCCACTTTTATATCTTGCTGCTTGGAATATTTTGCATTAAAATTAATTGTATGAATGATTGTTTCATATGATTTAAGAAGATCCATCTCTAAAGAGATACTATCTCTACTTGCTAATAGTGTTCCATTTTTGTATTGATTGTTATCATTGTTGAGATAATCTATCTTGTTGAGCGAGAAATTTTTTTCATAAGAAAAAAGAAGATAATCATTCAAAAAACTTTGACTATAAGATAACGGTATTGTTATGTCGGTTGTTTGTGCACCAAGTCCTGTTATTCTATGTTGTTTTTTATACTTAAGATCAATATTATTTCTAAAATTATTTATAAATAGACTATCTGAATATTTATGTAGATTTAAAGATGGCGTTACTTGCATAACATCATCATTGTTATTTTTCGAAATATCATTATAATGTAAAACTTCACTATTGACATTGTATGATTGGGTATTGTAAAAATACTTTATTTTTGATTCTAAAATTTTATTGGTGTATAAAGTATCATTATTGCTTTTATATTTTGTACTTAAATAATCTACATCATTCATATCTTGAAAATATCCATAGAATCCATCACTATGATCACCATTTGAAAATAGTTTTGATCTATTGTATTTTAAATTCCAACCATAATGTTTTTGATTAATAAGTTTATGCTCCTCGTAGTAATTCTTTTTTTCATTAAATATTCCAGCATCAAATTCTAATTTAGAATATGCCGAATCAACATACCTTCCTTTGAGTTCATGTCCATTTCCTCTTGAGGTTCGTATTTGCGGAATATACTCGAAGTCAACATCAAGAGCAGGAGCATAATAGATAGGTTGTGCATAAAAGAACCCACTATTTTTTTCATAACCTATTTGTGGCTTTAAAAGTCCTGTTCTTCTAGTTTTGTCTGTTGAGAATCCCATATATGGTAGATTAACTAACATATATGATGCAATAAGCGTTGGTGCTGATACATATGGAATAGCAGGAACTAAAAAATACCACGCAGGAATATCATAAATATAAAGTGTGTTATTGTAGGTATTTATCCATTTATTTGTTGCATTGAAATCCCCACTTGAAAATCCTATACTCCATGTTGGATCTATACAGTCACAACTAGAAAGTGTGGCATCTTTAATAACGCTAAGATCATTCTTTTTGTCTATCGTTTTAGCATTAATCCATATATTTGCAGATTTATCAATGAATAATACAGGGGTTACGCTACTGATTTCATTTTTCATATCTAAAAATGCATAATTACTTAAAGATATAGTTTTTGATTCTTTTGAGATATTTACATTCCCATAAAGATTCATTGTGGAGTTGTTTTGATCGTAAACTGCTTTTTGTGCTGTAATAAAATAATTAGGAGAAAAAATTAATAAATCTCCAACGGCTGTTATTATTGAACCATTTTGATCAACTTTATTTGCGATAATCTGTAGAGTTTGTTCCTCTTTTGCCATTGCAATAGAATTAAAAGATTGAAGACATACAGCAAAAAAGAAAAGTTTTTTAATCATTAATAACCAAGGTTTTTGCTAATTTATCATGCAATGTTTGTCTTCCTTCGGTGTAAAAAGCCAGAAAAAATCCTAAGTAAAAAATTGATTCACTTACAATTCTAGAGGCAGATCGCATTAATGAAGTGATTAAGTTAACGGATCCATAATTATCCTCTCGTATGATTCTAATTTTAACTATCTGTTTTCCTATAGTAGCTCCATAATACCAAACAAAGAAAGTTTGATAGATGAGTTTTAGAAATAAAACTTGGATAAATGCACTATTCATAAGCATAAGCATATTCACAATATCGCCATTATTGGCTGATATTTGATCCCATAAAAGAATCATTGTAATAATACTAATTAAAATATCATCAATAACAAACGCTTGCATCCGCTTTTTTGGACTAGCTAATTCAAGCTTATTAATATCTATGTCTGTATTTATTCCCATAATACGTCAAGTCCTTACACTTTTAAAGCTTGATAGGCTATGTCAGTTCGACATTTTTTTCCAGCAAAATGAACTTGTCCACAAAGAGCATAAGCTCTATTTCTGGCTGTTTGTATATCATCTCCAAATCCGATACAAAGCAATACTCTTCCGCCTGTAGCAAATAATTTACCATCTTCTAAAGTAACGCCAGCATATGAAATATGCGAATTCTCTTTCAGAACATCATCGTGTATTTCATCAATTATAATTTCAGCAGCCTCACTATCACTATAAGGATAATTTTTACTAGCCATTACAACAGCAACACCATATTGATTTTTGATTTTTATATCTAGTTTGTCTAATTGTTTAGTAGCGCCTTTATAAAAAAGTTCACTCACTGGTGTTTCAAGTAAAGGCATTAGAATTTCACATTCAGGATCACCAAATCTTACATTGTATTCTAAAATAATTGGCTCACCTTTAACAACCATTACACCTATAAAAAGAACTCCTTCAAAAGGAGATCCTTCATTTTGCATCCCTTTAAGTGTTGGGATAACAACCCTCTCTTCTAATTTTCTATAAATTTCATCATTTACAAGTGGCGTTGGTGCATAAGCTCCCATTCCTCCAGTATTTGGCCCTGTATCGCCATCCCCTACTCTTTTATGATCTTGAGCAGCTGGAAGTAATTTGAAGTTTTCACCATCACAAATAGCAAATACAGAAAGTTCGTATCCATCAAGGAATTCCTCAACAACAACGGTTGATCCAGCATTTCCGAAGCTATTTCCACTAAGCATATCTTTTACTGTTTCTTTAGCTTCTTCTTTAGAAGTGGCAATAATTACACCTTTTCCAGCACAAAGCCCATCAGCTTTAACAACTATTGGAAGATTTGTCATACTATCAATAAAGTCATATGCTTCTTGATTGTTTGAAGTTTCAATAAAAGCTGCTGTTGGAATATTGTATTTTTTCAAAATATTTTTCATATAAGCTTTTGAGCCTTCAAGTCTTGCTGCAGCTGCAGTTGGACCAAAAATTACTAAGTCATTTGCTCTAAAAATATCAACAACACCTTCAGTCAATGGGCCTTCTGGACCAACAATTGTTAAATCTATTGTATTTGTTTTTGCCCAAGATGCGAGCTCTTTGTAGTCTTTAATATTAATATTCGTCCCAAGTTTATCAGTTGCACCATTTCCTGGCATAAAATATATTGTATGATTTTCTTTTTCTTTTGAGAGCGCAAGTCCAATAGAATATTCTCTACCACCACTTCCTAATATTAAAATGTTCATTATTATTTCCTATTTTGTATATAAATCCCGAGTAGC